>CAYJLH010000017.1:0-39021 GCA_964370925.1 uncultured Oscillospiraceae bacterium
CATTTTATCACAAAAAGGTCTGTGCCTCAATTTTCATTTAACTTAACAATACGAAAAATTTTAATTGGAGGAAGAAACATGGCAGCACTAACAATCAGTCCGGAAGATGTTAAAAGAGTAAAAGGTTTAGGTTTTTTGAGCAACAAGGGAACTGACGAATTTTCGGCGAGAATTATAACAGTAAATGGAAAAATCACCGCAGAACAACAAAAAGTTGTGGGTGAGGCGGCAGAACTTTTTGGAAATGGATTTGTGACTTTCACAACTCGCTTGACTATTGAAGTACAAGGCGTACACTATGATAATATCAAAAAATTCAGGGAATATATTGCAAAGGCAGGGCTTAAAACAGGTGGTACAGGCTCTAAAGTTCGTCCTGTGGTTGCCTGTAAGGGAACGACTTGCCAATATGGACTTTGCGATACTTTTAAAATTTCCGAAGAAATTCACAACAGATTTTACGATGGATATAACTCCGTAAGGCTTCCGCATAAATTCAAAATTGCAGTCGGAGGATGTCCAAATAACTGTGTCAAACCCGACCTGAATGACATAGGTATTATTGGGCAATCTATCCCGAATTTTGATGAGGATTACTGCAATGGATGCAAGGTATGTACGGTTGAAAAAGCCTGTCCTATAGGCTCTGCAAAAATGGTGGACGGACTTTTGCAGATTGACGAAACATGTAACAACTGCGGTTTGTGCGTTGGAAAATGCCACTTTGATGCGATTGAAACAGGAACACCTGCTTTTAAAATTTACATTGGTGGACGCTGGGGAAAAAATGTTGCAAGAGGACAAGTTGTGACAAAAATTTTCACCTCAGAAGAGGAGGCTCTAAGTGCGATTGAAAAAGCAATTTTGATATATAGAGAGCTTGGAAAAACTGGGGAGCGCTTTTCTCAGACTATAGAAAGACTTGGTTTCGACACTATCAACGAGCTTATAATTTCAGATGAAATTTTAGCTAGAAAACAGGAAATTCTTGATGCAGAACTCCACATTGTCGGTGGTGCGACCTGCTAAAATATTATAAAAAGCTTGCCGAAGTCCGTTTGGATTTTCGGCAAGCTTTATTTTTATAGCTTATTTCTTTGGATTTTACCACTGATTGTTTTTGGTAGGCTTTCTCTAAATACAACAATACGTGGATATTTGTAAGGTGCTGTTTTTTCTTTGACGTAGGATTGGATTTCTTTTTTTAGTTCCTCGGTTTCCTCAGTTCCCTTTGTCAAAACGATACTCGCTTTGACGATTTGTCCACGGACTTCGTCAGGAACAGCGGATACACCGCACTCCAAAACATAGGGTAGTTCCATGATGACGGACTCGATTTCAAATGGCCCTATGCGGTAGCCAGAGGACTTGATAAGGTCGTCAACGCGTCCGACATACCAGATGTAACCATCTTCGTCTCTCCACGCTGTGTCGCCTGTGTGGTATAGTCCGTCGTGCCATGCCTCGGCGGTTTTCTCTTCGTTTCTGTAATAACCTTGGAACAATCCGCAAGGGATGCCCTCGTCTGTCTTGATAACGATTTCACCAACTTCACCGTCGGCAACGCTGTTTCCTTCGTTATCGACAAGGTCGACATCGTACATCGGTGAGGGTTTACCCATAGCGCCGATTTTCGGAGTCATGCCGACAAAGTTACCGATTGTAAGCGTTGTTTCTGTCTGTCCAAAGCCTTCCATGACAGAAAGTCCTGTTGCTTTTCTGAATTGGTGGAAAACTTCGGGGTTAAGCGCTTCACCGGCGGTTGTTGCGTGCTCGATACTGCTGAGGTCGTATTTTGAAAGGTCGTCCTTGATAAAGAAGCGGTACATAGTTGGTGGTGCGCAGAAAGTTGTGATGTTGAATTTTGCAAACATCGGTAGGATTTCAGTAGCGTCAAAACGATCAAAGTCGTAGGTGAATACTGCTGCCTCGCATAGCCATTGACCATAGAGCTTGCCCCATAGAGCCTTACCCCAACCTGTGTCAGAAATTGTGAAATGAATTCCATCAGGGTTGACTCTGTGCCAATATTTGGCTGTGATGAAGTGGCCAAGTGGGTATTTGTAATTGTGAGATGCGATTTTGGGATAGCCTGTTGTTCCACTTGTGAAGAACATTAGCATTGGGTCATCGCCACAAGCAAGGTCCTCGAACTCGGGCTTTGAATATTCTTCTGAGAAGAATTTAACTTCGTCGTCGAATGAGCGCCAACCGTCGCGTTTTCCGCCAACTACGATTAGATTTTTAACGTCGGGGCATTCTTTTGCCGCATTTTCTGCGTGCTCCGTAGCTTTTCCATCTGATGTACATACAAGTGCAGTTACGCCTGCTGCCTCAAAGCGATATTTAAAGTCGTGCTCAACCAATTGGTCTGTTGCTGGGATTGCAACTGCGCCCAATTTGTGAAGAGCGATGATTGAATACCAGAATTCAACATGGCGTTTTAAAACAAGCATAACCCTGTCGCCACGCTTGATTCCAAGTGAAGCAAAATAGTTTGCAACTTTGGATGATTGACGGCTCATGTCTTTGAATGTGACACGCTTTTCGTTTTGGTGTTTGTCTAGGTGAAGCATAGCTAGCTTGTCGGGTTTTCTGTCTGCGAGGACATCAACGATATCAAAAGCGAAGTTGAATTCGTCTTCGTTTTTGAAACTTAGTGATTTTAGTGAGCCATCTGAGTTCTCATTAGGAACAATGAAATTCTCAAAAATTAGGTTGTCAGGCATATGTGCCGGCTGTACAACTTCGCCGAATTCCTCTGCCTTTGCCTCGTCGCCTTTGACAACGATTGCGCAGAAAATACAATCTTCATCGCCGACAGCAACCATTCCATGAGGGGTTGAGCTGTTGTAATAAATGCTGTCTCCGGCTTCCAAAATTTCGATATTATCGCCAACTTGAACTTTTAATTTTCCGCTGATGATATAGTCAAATTCTTGTCCTGTGTGAGTTGCAAGCGCAATTTCTTGATCAGGCACAACGCTGTAGCGAACCCAATGTGGCTCGGCGAGTTTGTTTCTGAAGTAGGGTGCAAGGTTTCTGATTTCGATACCATCCTCAACAACAGTGACTTTGCCCTCACCGCCTCGTGTGACAGTATATGAGGAAAGTCTCGCTGGACTACCGCTCATAAGTTCAGTGATTTCAACACCGAAAACCTGTGAACATTTATAGATAAATGTAAAATGGAAATCAGCTTTTCCTGTTTCAAACTCCAGATATTCGCTGTGCTTCACTCCTGTGAGCGTTGCCATTTCTTTCGAGGTCAAACCCTTGATTTCACGCAGTTCATGAATTCTCTGCGCCACCGCCAAAATTTGCTCGCTCATTTCATTTTTATGTTTCATGATAGCTCCCCCTTTAAAATTTGCTTGATTATTTTTTCGGATAAAACAAAAACCCACCTCAAAGAATTTATCTTTGAGGCGGGTGTTAAATACATCCGCGGTACCACTCAAATTGCGTTATAAAACGCCACTTTAAGGACTCTAACAAGTCCCGCACTTTAACGCAATGCAAACGTAAGACGTCTACTCCCACATGGGTTTCGGGTCTTCGGCTCAGAAGTGATAGGTTTTTGGAAATGTGGATATCGGCTCACACCAACCGCCGACTCTCTGACTCTCACGAGTTCCAAACCGTCTTCGTCACAGCTTTTAACTATTCTGAGTATAACACGCAAAGGCTTTGTGGTCAATTGTCTAAAATGACCAAATTTATCTCGGATTTGACCTTGTAGTTATAAGGTTTCATTAGATATTCGCAAAAGCTCGGCTTCTACAGGGTCGTATGGAGTTGTTTGATATACGAAATAGTTTAACCAGTTTGAGTAAATTAGGTTTGCATGGCTTCTCCAAGTGACCACAGGATCTTTCGTGTCGTCGTCATTTGGGAAGTAATTTACAGGCACTGAAATGGGTAAACCTGCGTTTTTATCTCTCTCATATTCGCCTTTTAAAGTGTCCATATCATACTCGGAGTGACCTGTGATGAAAATATGACTTCCGCCGTTATTGCTGACGGCGTATACACCCGCTGTTTCAGAACTTGCAAGGATTTTTAGCTCTGGAACTGCTTCGATTTCCTCACGCAAAACAGTGGTGTGACGGGAATGTGGAACCATGAAAAATTCATCAAAACCGCGAAGCAAAATATTGTTTTTTCTTTCTACTGTATGAGGAAAAACACCAAACATTTTTTCTGGTAGAGGCTCTTTTTTTACTCCATAATGGTAGTACATTCCAGCCTGAGCACCCCAACAAATATGAAATGTGCTATGTACGTGTGTTTTTGTCCACTCCATAATTTCACAAAGCTCAGCCCAGTAGTTGACTTCCTCAAATTCCATTTGTTCAACCGGTGCGCCTGTGATAATCATGCCGTCAAACTTTTGTTCTTTAATTACATTAAATGTTGTGTAAAATGCAAGCATATGTTCCTCGGAAGTGTTTTTAGACTTATGAGTGCTCATTTGCATGAGCGTTAGCTCGACTTGAAGAGGGGTGTTTCCCAAAAGTCTTGCAAGCTGAGTTTCAGTCGCAATCTTTGTGGGCATTAAGTTCAAAAGCAAGACTTTAAGCGGACGAATATCCTGACTTATAGCACGTGTTTCTGTCATTACGAAAATGTTTTCATTCTCAAGAGTTTTTGTTGCGGGGAGGGCATTAGGTATTTTGATTGGCATAATAATCCTCCTTGTTGTAGTAAAAGTATAACTGCTGTTTGTTATTTTGAGACATTCTATTTATCTAAGATATGCACGTTAAGATGATTATAAGTCATAGTTAAGCCGTTTCTTTCGAAACTTTCTCGAACACTCTCATTAATCTTAAAATATATATCCCAAAAATCATCGCTGTGAACCCAAATTCTGAGCACATAGTCGATGCAACTGTCTTTATAGGCGATTAGTCCTACAAATGGCTCTGCTGGCTCTGTTAAAATTCGAGTTTCTTTATCGACAACTTCCATGATTGCCGCCTTGACAGCCTCAGTTTTGTCGTCGTAAGATGCACTGAAAGTGAGGTCGATTCTTCTTGTTGGCTCGTGGTTGTAGTTGATGATTTTTGCACTTGTGACTTCGCTATTAGGTATGGAAATCAATTTGTTATCAACAGTTTTTACGACTGTATAGAAAAAACCTATGCGTGAAACTGTACCTGCGACACCGTTAAGCTCAACATAATCATCGACGACAAATGGGCGAGAGCCTAAAACCGTAATTCCCGAGAAAACATTGCTCATTATGCCTTGAATTGACAGTGACAAAGCCAAACCAGCAACAGAAAATGCTGCAACGATTGAGGTTGCTTCTATGCCCATAATCGGCAAAATAATAATTATAGCAATTGTCCACAGAACTATATTAATTGCCGAAATAGCAAACTTTTTGAGTGTTAACTCCATGTGGGAACGGTCAAGCAGTTTTCTTAAAATTCGTTTCAAAATTTTTATGGCAAAATAGCTTACGGCTATTGCAATAGCCGCAATTAGCAACTCTTGCGTAAAATTTGCCAAGGCGGAATTCCAGCCCCATTCTATTAGTAATTCTGCAATTTTCAAAACAGCCTCCGACTAAATTCTTTCTTTAATAGCCTTTATGAACTCAACACTGTCAAGAGTTTTTACATCTTCGCCACTGCAAAGCGCAGCCAAGTCCCCTGTCATTTTGCCGTCTTCGATTGTACCCACTGTTGCTTTTTCAAGTTTCTCAGCAAAATCACAAAGCGCGGTGTTTCCGTCGAGTTCACCACGTTTTCTAAGCGCACCTGTCCATGCAAAAATTGTGGCTACAGGGTTTGTGCTTGTCATTTTTCCTGTTTCACGATAACGGTACCAGTGACGTGTTACAGTTCCGTGTGCCGCTTCGTATTCAAAGTTTCCGTCAGGTGAAACGAGAACGCTTGTCATCATGGCAAGAGAACCAAAAGCTGTGCTGACCATGTCGCTCATGACATCTCCATCATAGTTTTTGCAAGCCCAAACAAATCCACCCTCAGAGCGGATTACACGTGCGACTGCGTCGTCAATCAAAGTGTAGAAATATTCTAAGCCACGTTTTTCATATTCTGCTTTGTAGCTCTCGTCAAAAACTCTCTGTACAACTTCTTTGAACTCGCCGTCGTAGACTTTTGAAATTGTATCTTTAGTTGAAAACCAAACATCCTCGCCGACTGATAAGCCATATTCAAAGCATGCTTTCGCAAAGCTCTCGATGCTTTTATCTGTGTTGTGGACACCTTGAATAACACCCGCACCCTTGAAGTCGTGAATGGTTTGTCTTGATTCGTTTCCGTTTTCATCAGTGAAAACCAGTTCAGCCTTACCTGGGCAGTTTACGCGATATTCGACGTTTTTATACACATCACCATAGGCATGACGGGCGATTGTGATAGGTTTTTTCCAAGGTTTTACAACAGGTGCAATTCTATTTGTCATAATGGGCGCACGGAAAACAGTTCCATCCAAAATTGAGCGGATAGTTCCATTTGGGCTTTTCCACATTTCTTTAAGAGTATACTCTTCCATGCGCTGAGCATTTGGTGTGATAGTTGCGCATTTAACACCGACACGGTGGCGCTTAATTGCTTCAGCACATTGAACGGTAACTTCATCGTTTGTTGCGTCACGGTGTTCAAGCCCGAGGTCATAATACTCGGTGTTTAGCTCGACATAAGGCAAAATTAATTCATCTTTAATTACTTTCCATAAAACACGGGTCATTTCGTCCCCATCCATCTCAACAATGGGGTTTTGCATTAGTATTTTTTCCATAAATTACACTCCCTTTTTGTTTGCATAGAAGTTCATTAGGCAACCTGAAAGCAAAATTTCACGCTCATCGGCTGTGATATCACCAATTGAAAGTGTGATATCGCTTACAGCTCCATTTTTTGCAATAACTTTTGCGGAGAAAATATTTTCGCCGTCTTCGAGTTTCTTTCTGATGTCGGGGACATATAAAACATCGCCGTTTTCATAGTTAAACTCAACATTTTCTTCGATTGTGAATGGCATCATGCCCCAGTTAATGCAGTTTGAGCGATAGCGCTTTGTCGCAAACTCATAGCAAATATTTGCACAACCTCCAAGCACACGCTGGCAAGAGGCGGCTTGCTCACGGGCAGAACCATCACCGGGTTTTTTAGCAAAGATTACAGAGCCGTAGTAAGAATTTGTGACATCAACGTCAGAAATTCCAGCTTTGTCCATTGCAGTTTTAATATCAGAAAAGTCACCTTTTTGACGTTTTTCTTCTGTTTCACGAACTTTTGCAGTGCGACTTACATATTCAGGCTCACGTCTTGACAAGGTGAATGAAGCAAGCTTCATGGGATTTGAACGGTAAGAACTTGTTTCACCTGATGGGATAAGCTCGTCAGTTGTGGTCACAGGGTCGTGAATAACTGCGGAAAGTTCCATGATAAGATTTTCGGGTAATTGGGGAATTTTTGGCCAATCGGCAATGTTCGGGCCGAAGCGTAATTCTTCGTTTACCTTTGCATTCTCAAAGCCAAAGTAACAGCGCTTTTCATAAACTGCACGGTCGAAAGTATAACTTCCACTTGCAGAAAGTTTGTAGTCATATTCTGTCGCCGCTGTCAAAACACCCTTGTTTCTAGCTGTTGCGGCAATGCTTCTCGCATCCATTAGCATGACAGAGGATAATTGACCGTCTGATGGCTTTGAACCCTCACGATTTGCAAAGTTTCTGGTTGTGTGGCGGATAGAAAGTCCGTTGTTGTTCGGAACATCTCCCGCACCGAAGCAAGGACCACAGAAGCAAGATTTGAATAATGCGCCAGCCTCCATAAGTTTTGCCTGCACACCATCACGAATTAGTCGGAGGTTTACAGGAACTGAGGGTGGATAAACCGACAAAGCAAAATAAGAATCGCCTATGTCAGAACCATCCAAAATCGCCGCTGCTTCTGCGATATTGTCGTACATACCGCCGGAGCAACCAGCTATAATTCCTTGGTCGACAACGATTTTTCCGTTTTGGAGTTTATCGGTCAAGGTGAAGTTTATTTTATCACCAAAAGATGCTCTTGCGCTTTTTTCAACTTCACGGAAAATGTCGCCGGCATTTTTGGATAGTTCCTCGATTGAATATGCCTCAGATGGGTGGAAAGGAACGGCTGCCATTGGGATGATTTTTGAAAGGTCAATTTCAACCATGCAGTCGTAAATTGCGCCCTCTTCTGGGTTTAGGTTGATATATTCGTTTTCTCTGCCGTGGACAGCGAGATATTCACGAACAGTTTCATCGGTTTGCCATATAGAAGATAGGCAAGCGGTTTCTGTTGTCATGACATCAATGCCGATTCTGTAATCCATTGGAAGGTTTTTGATGCCGTCGCCGATGAATTCCAAAACTTTATTTTTAACAAAGTTGTTTTTATAGGTTGCACCACAGAGTGCAATGGCAACGTCATGAGGGCCAACACCTGCCATTGGAGTTCCTGTAAGATGAACAAGGCAAACTTCGGGTGATTTAACGTCATAAGTGTTGGACAAAAGTTGCTTAACAATTTCGGGGCCGCCTTCGCCTATACCCATAGTTCCGATAGCGCCGTAACGTGTGTGACTGTCGCTTCCTAAAATCATTTTTCCGCAACCTGTCATCATTTCACGTGCATACTGATGGATAACTGCTTGGTTTGCAGGGACATAAATTCCGCCGTATTTTATTGCGGCTGAAAGTCCGAAAACATGGTCGTCTTCATTGATTGTACCGCCGACAGCACATAGGCTGTTGTGGCAGTTTGTAAGCACATATGGGACAGGGAATTTTTCCATGCCCGATGCTCTGGCTGTTTGAACAACTCCGACATATGTAATATCGTGCGAAATTAGACTGTCGAATTTAAGCGACATATTTTCGCTATTTTTGCTTTTGTCGTGAGAACGCATAATTTTATATGCAATCGTTTTTTCGCGTCCGACGGACTTTTCAGAAGCCTCGGCGGACACTGGTTTTCCGTTTTGTAGTTTAACTGCTTCGTTTGTAAGTTTAATCATATACACCACTCGCTTGTCAGTAAATTTTTTACGCATAAAATCGTTCCTAACATTATACCACAAATTTAATAATCTGAAAAGATAAAATAATGCAAGAACGACGACAAAAACTTGCATTTTTAAACAAAATTTCTAGCTTAAAGAGGCTGAAATGCATCAAAAATCGCAAAAAATAAATTTATCTTGCATTTAACTTACAGATATTATATAATATATGTAAAAATTTTGAAAGCTAGAGGTGAGAACGTATGATCGTAGATAATCGTATTGATATGGTAATTGATGATAAGTTGCAGGCTCAAATCGAGGAAAGTTACAACATTTCACCAGAATATTTCACAGGTAAAGTCAAACGTGGGCTTAGGAATGGCGATGGTTCAGGTGTGGTTGCTGGCGTTACAAAAATTGGTAGAGTTATCGGTTACACTATTGAAGATGACGAAATCATGCCTGCTGAGGGTAAGTTATTTTATCGTGGGATTAACATAAAAGATATCGTTTCCCACCATGTTAAAAATAAAACTTTCGGCTATGAAGAGGTCGCTTTTTTGCTTTTAATGGGAAAACTTCCAACTCAAAAAGAGTTAGAAGATTTTGACTTAACTCTTTCCAAAGCGAGATTGCTACCACTTGGCTTTAACGCTGATTTGATTATTAAATCACCTAGCCGTGATGTTATGAACAAGCTTGCTCGCAGTGTTTTGGCGCTTCACTCTTATGACCAAAAGCCTGACGATACAAGCCTTGAAAATATGATTCGTCAATCTATAGAATTGATTGCACGCTTTCCGACAATAGTTGCAAACTCGTATTCAGTTAAGAACTATTACTTTGACAGAAACAGTTTGCATATTCATATACCTAGTGAGGAACTATCGGTTTCTGAGAACTTTTTACATATGCTCAGACAGGATAAAAGTTATACCCCCGAAGAGGCACATTTGCTTGATATAATGATGATTTTACACGCAGAACACGGTGGCGGTAATAACTCTGCCTTTGTTTGCCGTGCGCTTTCATCGTCGGGCACTGATACATTTAGTGCAATTGCAGGTGCGGTTTCGTCATTGAAAGGCCCTCTGCATGGAGGCGCGAATGCAAGAGTAAACCAAATGATAGATTCTATGAAGCAAGAAATGAAAGACACTAGCAACGAAGCCGAACTTCGTAACTATTTTAGCGACCTTGTTGATGGAAAAGTCGGTGATCACTCAGGCAAAATCTATGGTTTAGGCCACGCTGTTTATACAGCATCAGACCCACGTGCAAGTATTATCAAAGTTTACGCCAAAGAAATGGCTGAGGCAAAGGGTATGCTTGAAGAGTACGAACTACTTGAGGCGATTGAAAATATAGGCGCTGAAATTATTACCGAGCGTAAAAAACTTAAGACTAAAGTTTGTGCCAATGTCGACTTGTATTCGGGCTTGGTTCTTAAAATGCTTGGAATTCCTGATGAACTTTTCACTCCATTGTTCGCAATTTCCCGTGTTTCGGGTTGGTGTGCGCACAGAATTGAAGAAGTTATGACAGGCAAAAGAATTATGCGACCTGCATATAAAACAGGAACTGAACACATAGAATATTTAGATATTTCAGACAGATAAAAAAATTCCTCCAAAAAATGTGGAACAAAAGCTTAGGCTGTGCGTCTAAAGACTTGTAACACAAATTTTTGGAGGATTTTAAAATGAAAAAGTTTACAAGAAATCTAAGTTTAATCACAGCTGTGGCACTTATGTCTGCGACTATCGTAGCATGTGCGCCAACAGAAGAGGCTGACGACGGTGAGGGCGCGACAACCCCACCTGCTGTTACTACTCCTGTAGAGCCAGAAACAACTGACTCTGAAGCTCCTGTAGAACCAGACGTAACAGAGGGCGATGCTACTGAGGAAACTCCCACAGAGGAGACAACAGAGGGCGCAGACGCTACTGAGGAAACTCCCACAGAGGAAACTCCTACAGAGGAGACAACAGAGCCAGCAGTTACAGAAGATGATGGCATTGAAACAGCTGACATGAACGATGGCACAGCTGACATGCTACCTGAGGACAGCATCCCAGTTGCGGATTTGCCTGAATCAGCACATGTTGATGAAGTAGAAACAACTGAAAACTAAGATTTTTCGAATTTTGCTAAATTAATTAGCAATATTCAAAGCAAAAAGAAATACCGCATTGCAGTTTCAAAAGAAATTTGCAGTGCGGTATTTTTATTTATTGGATTAGCCCTCTTTGTGGACAACTGGAACTGTGAGCTCCTCTTCGCCCTCAGTATTTAGGCGAGAGTCACGGATTAACTTACGAGGACATTTTGCCACGCATTTTCCGCAACTTGTACATTTGCTGTAATCGATGTAAGCAAGGTTATCTTTAACCGTAATTGCATCAGTTTCGCAAACTTTTTCACACATTTTACAGCCAAGGCAACCGATTTCGCAATATTTACGAAGTGCGCCACCCTTAGCAACAGAGTTACATGCAACTGTGATATCTGCTGAGTAAGGAACTTTGACTATAACATTTTTAGGGCAAGTTTTAAGGCATTTCATGCAACCGACGCATTTTTCAGGGTCGATTTGAGCAATGCCGTTTTCAAGGTAGATAGCATCAAAACCACAGGCTTTTATGCAAGAACCCATACCGATGCAACCCTCGGGGCATTCGTTAGGTCCTTGACCGCCACCGAGGCGCATAGCCGCTAGGCAGTCATCAATTCCTGAATATTCAAACTTTTTAGTAACTTTTCCTGTGTAACCAGAGCAACGGACAAGAGCAACCGCGCGCTCTGTAGCGCCGACATCAAGTCCCATGATTTTACCAATTTGTGCAGCACAATCAGGACCACCGGGTGCGCAACCATCAGGCTCTGCTTGTCCAGCGACAACAGCGCCGGCAAAAGCTCCGCAACCTGCAAATCCACAACCACCACAGTTTGCACCGGGTAGACATTCCATGATTTGCTCTTGACGTTCGTCAACTTCAACCGCAAAAACTTTAGAGGCGATTGCAAGCATTAGTCCAAAAACAGCACCTAAAACGCCGAGGACCAATAGGGGAAATAAAATTTCATTCATCTTGCACCCTCCCTACTAAAATACTTTCAGGCCTGTGAAGCCCATGAAAGCAAGAGCGATAAGTCCGCCTGACATAAGTGCTAAAGGATAACCCTCGAAACATTTTGGGCAATCAGCAGTAACATCTGTACGCTCACGAACACTAGCAAATAGAACGATAGCAAGTAGGAAACCTGCACCACCCATGATTCCGTAAGTTACGCTTCCGATGAAGTCGTAACCACGTTGTGTGTTGATTAAAACCGCACCCAAAACCGCACAGTTTGTTGTGATTAGGGGGAGGTAAATACCAAGCGCTTCATACATTGATGGAAGAGCTTTTTGTAGGAACATTTCAACGAATTGAACCAAAGATGCGATAACAAGGATATATGCAACAGTTTGCATATATTCTATGCCAAATCTGATTAGAATTAGGTTAACGCCATAGGAAACCGCTGACGCAACACCCATAACGAAGATAACCGCAAAACCCATACCAAGAGCTGTATCGATTTTCTTTGAAACACCCATAAATGGGCAAATACCGAGGAATTGTGCAAAGATTAAGTTTTCAACCAAAATCGCACCGAGGGATAGGGAAAATAATTCTGTAAAACTCATCATTATTTAGCACCCTCCTTCTTTTTGTTTTTAGCCTTGTTCATGAAATATTGCTGTGCTGCAATGATAACACCCATGGTAACGAATCCGCCGAAAGGCAAAATCATCATAAGTGAACCAAATTCAGCAGGGATAATTTGAATTCCTGAACCACCCATTGCGAATGAACCGTCAGCAGCAAATAGTCCGCCACCGATTGTTCCAGCGCCCAAAAGTTCACGGATGACGCACATTGCAATAAGTGCTAGTGTGTAACCGATACCTTGGAAAATGCCGTCAAAAGTTGATGCAACAACACCATTTTTTGAAGCAAATGATTCAGCACGACCCAAGATGATGCAGTTAACAACGATTAGTGGTATGAAAACACCAAGTGAGTCTGAAAGCGCGGGGACGAAAGCTTTTAGAAGCAAGTCAACCATGGTAACAAATCCGGCAATGATAACGATAAACGCTGCAATACGGATTTTTGAAGGGATAACTTTTCTTAAAAGCGAGATAACAATGTTTGAACAGGTCATGATAACCAAAACCGAAACACCCATACCCAAGCCGTTGAACAGGCTTGTTGTGATAGCCAAAACGGAGCACATACCGAGAAGCTGAATGGTAACAGGGTTTTGGGTCACGAGACCTTCTACAAATTGACGTTTAATATTCATAATAAAGCCTCCCCTTAACCGACTGTTGCAACAGCCGCAACAGCAGAGTTTGCAGCGTTTACAATAGCGCGTGAAGTTACGGTTGCACCAGCAAGTGAAGCAACAGCGCCGCCGTCTTTGTCAACAGCCGCAGTTCCTGTAGTTCCGACGATAGCGGCTTTTAGCGCATCGCCTTGAACATCGCCAGGTTTTGCAACTTTATCGCCAAGACCCGGAGTTTCTTTGTGTGCGATTACAGATAGACCTGTAACAGCACCGGCTGTGTCGACACCGACAACCAAACTGATATCGCCTTGTGAGCCACCGACAGTTAGTTCAACGACATATCCAAGGTCGTCAGCTTTGTGCAGACCTGTGATTTGTCCATCATCGCCTGTGTAATCAAGGGGCTCATAATTTTCAGCTTCTAAAACTTGATTCATAGCATTAGCAGTTTTTTCTGCTTGAATAACTGCGATAGGCTCTTCAGTAACTGAGTTTACAAGACCTAGCAAAACAGCGACAACCGCACAAATAAGGCATAGCATAAGTACTAGAACAGGCATACTTGCATTTTTCATTTTGCGACAGCCTCCTTATTCTTTTTTGCCGCTTTTGCAGCTTTAACTTCTTCGGCAGAAACACCGAATCTGCGTTTTTGAGTTGCACCGTCAATCATCCAAACAACAAGGTTCATGATAAGAATAGCATATGAAACGCCTTCAACATAAGAACCGAAGTAACGGATGAACACTGTGATAAGTCCACAACCGATACCGTAAATCAATTGACCTTTTGATGTTGTGGGGCTTGTTGCGTAGTCAGTTGCCATGAAAATAGCACCAAGCATAAGTCCGCCACCGAATACATTATAAAGCATCCATTGAAGTCTGTCGTTTCCGCCTTCTGGGAAAACGAAAGTGATGATTGCAACTGTTAGGATGTAAGAAAGTGGGATTGTTAGTGTGATGATTTTTCTGTAAACAAGGTAAGCACCACCAAGAAGAAGTGCAGCCGCAGAAATTTCACCAAGTGAACCACCGATAGTTCCTAAGAATGTTCCCATAATGCTGATGCCTTCAGGAAGTTTTTCAGCATGTAAGAATGCCATTGGAGTTGCCTCTGTGACAGCATCAGTACCATATTGTAAGTTTGGTGCCATCCATGTTGTCATAATTACAGGCCAGCTGAATAGAAATGCACGAGCTGCAAGAGCTGGGTTTACGAAGTTTTTACCAATACCGCCGTAAAGTTGTTTTACAACGATGATAGCAAAGAATGCGCCAACTACAGGAATCCAAAGTGGAGCGCCAGCAGGTAGGCAATAAGCAAGTAGTAAACCAGTTACAACTGCGCTCAAGTCGCCGATTGTGCAAGATTTTTTCATGCCTTTTCTGTAAAGCCACTCAAAAAATACGCAAGCGACAACAGAAACTGCGGTAACCATAAAAGCAGGCATACCGAACATTAAAATAGCAACGATGAATGCAGGCATCAAAGCGATACAGACATCACGCATAATTGACTTAGTTGTCTCCGTCGAGCGAATATGCGGTGAGGAGGACACGGTCAGTTTGAGAATTTCGTTCATTATTTAGCTTCCTCCTTTGCCTTTTCAGCCTCTGCACGTGCTTTGTCTGCGGCGGCTTTAGCTTGAAGTTTAACTTTACCTGTACGGCAAGAATGAGTTAAGTGAAGTTTGGCTGGGCAATTATAAGTACATGCACCGCACTCAATGCAGTCCATAACATGATATTTGTCCAAATAACTTAAGTCATCTTTGCGCTCGTAAATATAAAGATATAGTGGAGAAAGTTTCATAGGACATGCAGCTGCACATTTTCCGCAACGGATACATTGTGGATCGTCAACTGTTCCATCTTCATCAGCGCTGAAAGCCAAAAGTGCGTTTGTACCTTTAGTTGTAGCAACTGATAGGTTATAAAGGGCACTACCCATCATTGGTCCGCCCATGATAACTTTTTTAGGTGTTTCTGCCATTCCGCCTGCTTGTTCGAAAACATATTCAACAGGAGTTCCGACTGGGACGATTAGGTTTTTGGGGTCTTTAATCGCGCTACCCGAAATTGTAACCAATCTTTGTACAGCAGGGAAACCCTCATAAACCGCACGATAGATTGCATAAGCTGTGTAAGCATTAAAAACAGCACAGCCAACAGAAGCCGGAAGTCCTCCGGGAGGAATTTCAAGTCCTGTTAAACTTTGAACCAACTGCTTTTCAGCACCTTGTGGGTACATGCAAGGCAGAGATACAATTTCAATTCCGCTGTTTGCGGGATTTTTTTGTTTTAAAACCTCTATAGCATCAGCCTTATTTTCTTCGATGCCAAAGTAAGCCTTATCAACTTCACATGCTTTCATGATAAGCGAAATGCCGGTTAGCACTTCGTCAGGACATTCGAGCATAGTGCGATGGTCGCTTGTGATATAAGGCTCGCACTCAGCGCCGTTGATAACAACAGTTTTGACCTTGCCTTTACCGCTTGTGATTTTGAAAGCGGTTGGGAATGTTGCACCACCCATACCGACGATACCGGCTTCACGGATAATCTTAACGATTTCATCGGGGTTTTCCCTTTGTTCCGCTGTTGCAGGAATCATTGTTTCACATGGTGTGTTAAGTCCATCATTTTCTATAACGATAGAATTAACCATTGTGCCGTTTGAGTGGAGTCTTGGTTCGATTTTCTTAACTTTTCCCGAGACCGATGCATGGATTGGGGCAGACACCGGTGACTGTGCATCGCCAATTTTTTGTCCCAACTTTACCTCATCGCCCACCGCGACTAGCGGAGAGCAAGGTGCGCCGATATGTAGTGACATAGGGATAACAACCTCTGGGGGTTGTGCCATCTGTGTCGCTCCAGCGCTGTTGGAAGGCGATTTTTTGTCATTTGGATGAATACCGCCGAAAAACTTGAATGACATGAGCTCACCTCTTCTAGAATCTATTTGTTACAAATGTGCTAACTTTAATTTACTATACTATAAAGTTAACAAATTGTCCATATGTTTATTCACTTATTTACTAGATTTGTGAGTTGCAACAAAATGACAAATGTAAAATTGTAATTCTGTGAAATTCGACTGACATTATGCAAAAAAATGTGAAATTTTTTTAGTCATAATCACGTTAGTTTTTTAACAATCCAACAAAACACTGGAAAATTTACTTGTAATCAATTGAAAATAGTGTCTATTTCAATAAAAATCTAATCAAATACAATTTTGTAAATTCCTACAAAAAGTATGTGTTTGTTGGAGTCGAAAACTATAAGTAATATTGCAATTATGAATAAATATGCAATATCAAATGAATTATATGCATTATAGACGCAATAAAAACACAGGTATTACACCTGTGTTTTTACATAAATCATCTAAAAATATAAATGCGAGTTTTTTGATAAATTGAAATAAACTAGTCTATCATTGCTAGAATTTCTGATTTTGGCTTAAGTCCTGCATCACGTTTTACAACGACGCCGTCCTTGAAAACTGCGAGGGTGGGAATGGTCATGACTTCGAATTTTTGTGCGAGTGGGCCTTCTTCGTCTACATTGATTTTACAGATTTTGAAGTTGTGACCTTCCTCAGCGATTTGCTCAAGTACAGGTCCTATCATCTTGCAAGGACCACACCACGGTGCCCAAAAGTCTACCAAAACGGGGATTTCCGATTTTAATACTTCTTGTTCGAAAGTATCTGCTGTTACTTTAATTGTTGCCATGTTTTCAACTCCTCTAATTATAATAGTGTATTTATTTACGCTCCGTCAAAGCCTGTTCAACCTCTGTAAGCTGTTCAGGAGTGTTAACACCCAAAATTTGTATGCCCAAGTCACGTTTACATATGCCGATTTTTCCGCCTTTTTGCATTATTATTTTAGGCGTATCGGTCAAATAATATTCTTTCTGAGCATTGCTACAACTAAGCTCGTTCAGAGAATTTCTAAGTGCATTTGCTTTGAAAATATAAACACCGCTGTTTAACTCTGTAATCGCTTTTTGTGCTTCGTTTGCGTCTTTTTCTTCAACTATTGCGCTAAAATCGCCATTTTCGTCACGAACAATTCTCCCGTAGGGGAGATTTTTGCCCATTGCCTCGGTCAAAATTGTGCAGTCGTTTCCATCTTCTGTGTGGGTTTTGCAGAGTGCTGTGTATGTGTCTTTCAAAATTAAGGGCATGTCACCACAGCAAACGAGGATATCGCCCTCGAAGTCCTCTATACCAACCATACCGCATGTTACGGCATGACCTGTGCCAAGTTGCTCCTTTTGCTCTGCGAAAGCATAGCCCTCAAAGGCTTCTTGAACAACTTCCTTTTGATATCCGACAACTAGAATTGTGTCAGATTTTTCTATAAAATCAAGCGCACTCACAACATAGTGCAAGAGTGGCTTTCCATGAGCCAGTCGCATGACTTTTGCCATAGTGTCGCCGTCTTTTTGCATACGTGTGCCTTTGCCCGCCGCTAAAATCAAAGCTTTTAGATTTTCGTACATAATTGTCCTCCGTTAAAATTCTCTCTCGAGTAAAAGTTCAAATTCATTTGCCGCTAAAAAGTATAGCAGTGAGTTTAAAAAACTTGCGTATTCATCACTTGCACCCAATCTGAGTGAAGTGGTTTCGCTTGGCTCTTCGAGTCTGTCAATAACTTGCTGTGCGGTAAGTCCCGAAACTGCATATATATCATAGTTATGAAATTTGTATTCGAATTCATCGGCGAATTCTGAGGCATTTTGTAAATTTGCTCCACTGGAACTTAGCGTCAAGGGAGAAAACGCAACTGCTTCGTACATAATTTCAGACGTAGTGAGGAAGTCCTCCTGTGCATTTTCAGAACAATATACACCCAAAGCGTGACCTTTACCGTAAATTTCGCGTACAATATCTGGATTTTGTGAAATGTCATCTGCGCTCAGGTAAAAAGTTGCTCGAGCAGAATAATTTTCCAGTGTTCTCAAAATTGAATGTGAGGGAAGCCCTTCGAAACTCAAATAAATAATGCCACCTATTCCCTCGTCCTCATCTTCGTCGGGTTCAGGGCTTGGAGAAGGTGAAGGTGTTGGCAATATTTCGGGAGTGGATGTCGATTGAGTGCCCATATACGCTTCATAGCGTGATTTCATGAGGCTTTCAGCAGCTGCCAGAAACTCACCATCAGACAGATAATGGTTGCCATCGGTTATACGAAGAACGTCACCATAGTCGTCGCCCTTGATTTGTGTCCAGTTTAGCCCGAAAAAATTACTAACGAATTGAACAGAAACATAAAGCTCGCCATTTCTTATGACGGCTGGGGTATAATAATTTGTGTCATTGTGGTCGTAAACAGCGCCTGTGTTCATATTATAATAAAGCTGTTTGTCGGATGTGTAAAGAGAAATGGTGTTGTCGCTTTGGAAAAATGTGGTGTTAACTTGAAAACCGATATTATCGCTATTAAACTCCGTGAAAACATCATAGGGCACAAACGCAGACCCATAAAAATATGGTGTTGTATCAAGATTAAGAAGTTTGTCGTTAATCGCAATAAAAGTTATATCGGCGGCAGCAGCGGAAAATGATAAAATCATTACAAGCATAGCAACCAATAAAAAAACTGATATAATTCTCCTCAAAATTTTGTCCTCCCGACGGGGTAATGGCTCATAAGATATTTTTACCAGTTTAACACAAAAAACACCCACTTGCAACACTTCTGAAAAAACGTAACAATTTATTAAAAAAAGTATTGACAAATGTCGAAAATAAATGTATACTATTCTAGTATTTGTGGCCCAGTAGTTCAGTTGGTTAGAACGCCAGCCTGTCACGCTGGAGGTCGACGGTTCGAGCCCGTTCTGGGTCGCCACTCGCATCTATAGCTCAGGAGGCAGAGCACATCCTTGGTAAGGATGAGGTCGGCAGTTCGAATCTGCCTAGATGCTCCAGAGCTGAGAAAAAACTCTACCTTTCGGTGGGGTTTTTACTATTTTATAACCATTTTAAGAAAAATAAGCACAAAAACACCGCAAATGTAAAACTTTTTGGATTTTACAGTTGCGGTGTTTCGCATTTAATTAGAGAAAAACTATTCCAAAACAGCTCCGCGGTCGGCTGATGTGACTAGTTTTGCATACCTTGAAAGATATCCGTTTTTAATTCTTGGTTCGGGGCATTGCCATTTTGAGCGACGCTCCGCCAAAACTTCATCGCTGACTTCGATTCTTATGCTATGGTTTGTGATATCGATTGAAATAGTGTCACCCTCTTCTACTAGGGCAATGTTTCCGCCAGCAGCACCCTCGGGTGATACGTGTCCGATGGATGCACCACGGGTAGCACCTGAAAAACGTCCGTCGGTTATCAAAGCAACATCACGGTCAAGTCCCATGCCAGCGATTGCAGAAGTTGGATTTAACATTTCTCGCATACCTGGGCCACCACGAGGGCCTTCGTAGCGAATTATAATGACATCGCCTTTATTGATTTTTCCGTCATAAATTGCAGAAATTGCATCATCTTCACATTCAAAAACCCTAGCAGGGCCTGAATGTTTCATCATTTCTTCTGCAACGGCTGATTGCTTTACAACACAACCGTCTGGAGCAAGATTGCCCTTTAAAACTGCTATACCGCCGTTTTGAGAAAATGGATTTTCAATTGGACGAATAACTTCGGGGTTTAGATTTGAAACTCCCGAGAGATTTTCGCCAACAGTTTTACCTGTGCATGTGATTATATCGGTGTGAAGGAGATTTTTCTTGCACAATTCAGCCATAACTGCATGTACACCACCAGCTCTGTCCAAATCTTCCATGTAACAACTACCAGCTGGCGCGAGATGGCAAAGATTGGGTGTGCTTTGAGAAATGCGGTTTGACTCGTCCAGATTTAAGCGAATTCCACATTCGTGAGCTATCGCCGGAAGGTGTAGCATCGTATTTGTCGAGCAACCGAGAGCCATGTCTATGGTTTCTGCGTTGTGGAAAGCTTCTTTGGTCATGATATCACGTGGTTTTATGTCGTTTTCAACAAGGTGCATTATTTGCGCACCTGCTTGCTTTGCGAGGCGAATACGAGCGGAATTGACAGCGGGGATAGTTCCGTTTCCACGTAGTCCCATGCCGATTGCTTCGGTTAGGCAGTTCATTGAGTTTGCAGTGAACATACCAGAACATGAACCGCATGTTGGGCAAGCGTTATTTTCATATTCTTCAATGACTGATTCATCAATTTTTCCGGCTTTAAATGCGCCAACAGCCTCAAACATGCTTGACAAGCTTGTGCGGTTGCCGTTGTTCATAATTCCAGCCATCATAGGGCCACCTGATACAAAAATAGTTGGAATATTAACTCTTGCAGCAGCCATTAAAAGTCCGGGGACGTTTTTGTCACAGTTTGGAATCATGACCAAACCGTCAAATTGGTGTGCATTTGCCATGGCTTCAGTTGAATCGGCTATAAGCTCACGAGAGCATAAAGAGTATTTCATGCCGACATGTCCCATAGCTATTCCGTCGCATACGGCTATTGCCGGTATTTCGATAGGTGTTCCACCTGCCATGCGAATTCCGGCTTTTACAGCGTCGGTGATTTTGTCGAGGTGCATATGGCCGGGCACGATTTCATTATATGAGTTGACAACACCGATTAATGGGCGCTCGATTTCTTCTTTTGTGTAACCCAAAGCATATAGTAAAGAGCGATTTGGCGCTCTCTCGACGCCTTTAGTAATATTATTACTTCTCATAGATTTCATCCTTTATGAAAACAGAGTGTAAATTTCAATTTACACTCTGTTATTTTATTTTGCGTTTGCAGTGAATTATGCCGTTCCTAGTTAGTTACTAGCTGTGTCAGGGTCGTTATCCTCGCCCCAAAGCATGTTGCGACGAAGCTCAGCGCCGACAACCTCAACTTCATGCTCAGCAGATAGACGACGGCTTGCATTGAAGAAGCAACGACCGTTGCGGTTTTCTGCAATCCAGTTGCTTGCAAATTTTCCGTTTTGAATATCTGTAAGAACCTCTTTCATTCTTGCTTTTGTTTCGTTGTAAGGAAGAACACGAGGACCTGAAACATATTCGCCATATTCAGCAGTATCAGAAATTGAGTAGTTCATCATTGAAATACCGCCCTTGTTGATAAGGTCGATGATTAGTTTCATTTCATGAACACACTCATAATAAGCGTTTTCTGGCTCATAACCAGCTTCGACAAGTGTTTCGAAGCCCATGCGCATTAGTTCAACAACACCACCGCAAAGAACAGCTTGCTCACCGAAAAGGTCAGTTTCTGTTTCGTCTTTGAAAGTTGTTTCCATTACGCCACCTCTTGCACTACCAACACCTGCTGCATAAGCAAGACCGATGCTATATGCATTGCCTGTTGCGTTTTGCTCAACAGCGATAAGTCCGGGAACACCTTTGCCAGCTACATATTGGCTGCGAACTGTGTGTCCTGGGCCTTTTGGTGCAACCATAAGTACGTCGACATCTGCGGGAGGTGTGATGAGTTTGTAAAGGATATTAAATCCATGAGCAAACATAATAGCTTTTCCAGCTGTTAGGTTTGGTGCGATGTCTTTTTTGTACATGTCAGCTTGGAACTCATCGTTAATAAGAATCATGATGATATCGGCTTCTTTTGTTGCGTCTGCTGTTAGCATGACTTTAAAGCCATCTTTCTCAGCGACAGGCCAGCTTTTTCCACCTTTGTAAAGTCCGACGATTACATCAAGACCTGAATCACGAAGGTTCATCGCATGGGCATGACCCTGTGAGCCGTAACCGACTATTGCAATTTTTTTACCTTTCAAGTAATCAATTTTGCAGTCTTTTTCATAGAACATTTTTGCCATAATTGTATTCCTCCTTGAGTTTGTTGTTATCATGAATGGTATTTTTTCCACGCTCGAGCGCTATAGTACCAGTCCTTACGATTTCTTTAATTCCGAAGTCGGATAAAATTTTTATCAGAGCTTCGATTTTTTCGTCGCTTCCAAAAGCGGCAACAGTCAATATTTCACGGCTGACATCAACTATACTCGCCCTAAAAATATTAGCGGTTTGTATAATTTCATCTCTGGTAGAGCGGTCGTCCGCACGCACTTTTATCAGGGCGATTTCCCTTTTTAGTGCGGTTTTATCGTCTAAAATTTTTACGGCAATTACAGGGATTAATTTTCTGCATTGTGCCGCCAATTGATTAATCATCGCATCGTCACCCAAAACTACTATGGTAATTCTCGTGACGCCCTCGTGGTGAGATTCGCCCGAGGCGATTGACTCAATATTATACCCCTTTCGGGAAAAGAGCCTTGCAACCTGACTTAAAACTCCCGGTATATCTTGCACTAAAAGCGAAATTGTATATGGTTTCTTTTCCATGCAAACCCCTCCTTTAAGTCAACAAGAAGTCAGTTATCTGACTGCCAGCGGCGACCATAGGTGTCACCATCTCATCTGTGTCTATTATAACTTCTATCACACATGCAGTGCCTAAGTCAATTGCCATTTTAACTGAATTTTCAAGCTCGCTCGGGGTTTTTGCCTTAAATCCACGGAGACCATAGGCTTCGGCGAGTTTTACGAAGTCTGGGCCGCGGTCTAAAGTGGTTTGAGAAAACCTTTTATTGTAAATTAAATTCTGCCACTGTCTGACCATTCCGAGAGTTCCGTTATTAAAAATAATGGTAATTATCGGTAAATTATAGTGGTCTACGGTACATAGTTCGTGGCAGTTCATTCTAAAACAGCCGTCACCTGTTGTGAGTATAACTCGTTTGTCAGGGTGTGCGACCTGTGCGCCAATTGCCGCCCCAAGTCCAAAACCCATAGTTCCAAATCCTCCCGAGGTCAAAAGCTGGCCTGGGTAAGAAAAGTGAAAATGTTGAATGGTCCACATCTGGTGCTGACCCACATCGGTTGCAATTATTGCATCTTTTGGGGTGTTATTTTGAATGATTTCCAATGCTCTTTTTGCTGTGAGCGCTTCGCATGTAAGCTCGACTTTCGAGGGCAGATGTGAAAGAATTTTGTTTTTCCATTGCGCCCTGTCAAATTGAGTGAGCTTGTCGTTTAATTTTGCAAGAACTTTTTTCGCAGAACCGATGATGTGATGGTCTGTGATTATATTTTTGTCGATTTCGGCTCTGTCTATGTCGATGTGAACAATTTTTGCCTGAGAGGCAAAGCTCTTTGTGTCCAAAGCCACTCGGTCGGAAAATCTACAACCGACAGAAATTAAAAGGTCACAACCTGCAACAGCACGATTTGAAGCTTCTGTGCCGTGCATACCAATCATTCCCGTAGCCAGTGGGTGTGCGCCCGAAAATCCGCCACCACCCATGAGGGAAATTGCCACAGGGCAGTCCATCTTTTCGGCAAAAATCTTAAACTGCTCGTGAGCACGTCCTCGAACGACACCACCGCCACAAATTATAAGTGGTCTTTCGGACTGCTTAATCATTTCTAAAAGTCGATTTATGTCGTCGGTGTTTGGTTCTGGGGATTTTATATCATGGTTTGAGGAGTAAGATTTAATACTACTGAGTTTTCGGTTTTCGCTCCAGTGTATAAATTCGTAGTCGATTTCTAAATTCGGTGCGGTGACATTTTTTAAAAAGTCAATAAGCACAGGGCCAGGGCGACCCGTTGCCGCAACAGCAAAAGCCTGTCTTATAACATCGGGGATGCTCTTTTCATCACGCACCAGATATGTTGCCTTTGTAATCGGCATTGCGATGCCTGTTATATCAACCTCTTGGAAAGAATCTTTTCCGAGTAAGTTTTCGGCGACATTGCATGTTATAAAAACGACAGGGGAGGAGTCCATATAGGCAGTTGCTATACCTGTTGTCAAGTTTGTTGACCCAGGGCCTGAGGTTGCAAAGCAAACTCCGACTTTACCTGTTGACCTCGCATATCCGTCAGCTGCATGTGAAGCCCCTTGTTCGTGGGCGCATAAGATATGGTTTATTTTATCGCTGTAATGATACAGCTCGTCGTATAAATTTAGTATAGTACCGCCGGGGTATCCAAAAATTGTATCAACCTCTTGCTCTAAAAGACATTCGATTATTGCTTTCGTTGGACGAATTTTCACGCGATACCTCCTTTTGCTTAGATTTTACCGCTACCCTTTTGAACAGCGATAAGTCCTGTTCGAGCAAGCTCTAAAATAGTATATGGTCTTAATAGACTTTCAAAAGTGTTTAGCTGGTCTGTGCTTGCTGAAAGCTCAAGAGTCATCGTAGTTGCGGTTAAGTCGCAAACTTTTGCAGACATAATTTCACAAATTGTGATAATATCTTGACGTGTTTTTGTGCTTGCGTTGACTTTTACAAGCATAAGTTCTCTACCGATAGTACTACTTTCCTCAAGTGTTCGAACTTTTATGACTTCGATAAGCTTGTTGAGTTGTTTTTCAACCTGGTCTACAACGCTGTTACCACTGTCAACAATGATGGTTATGCGTGAAATAGTAGGGTCGTCTGTAACGCCAACCGCCAAAGAGTCTATATTAAAAGCTCGACGAGAGAAAAGTCCTGTTATGCGATTAAGAACACCTGCTTTATTTTCAACCAGTACGGAAATTGTCTTTTTCATAATGTCAAATCCCTCCGTCAATCAGTGGTGCAAACATCGGGATGAACCCGAATGATGAGCAGATAGTTGCCCTCTGCGCCAAGCATTTCGTCAAGCGCAGTGTCGATTTCACTCTCCTCGCTGATATAGGCTGATTTTATGCCATATGCATCGGCGATTTTTTGGAAATTTGGTGAGCCGACAAGGCTTACGCCAAAAGCTCCTGCGTATGCTGTGTCTTGAATTTGTCTAACAAGTCCAAGAGTGGTATTTTCAAAAACTATTGCCTTGATATTGGTTTTCTCGGCACACATGGCGGCAAGCTCGTTCATAGACATCTGGAAAGAACCGTCACCGCAGATAACAATATTCTCGCGTGATTTATCGGATATATATGCGCCAATTCCGGCTGGAATTGAATAACCCATAGTCCCAAGTCCGCCTGTTGTCAAAAGGCGTGAACCCTCTTTCAAAGGAAGATGCCTACATGTCATCAGTTGATTTTGACCAACATCGACAGATATAACGGCAGTATCAGAAAGTTTTTGCCCAAGTTTTCTTAAAAAAGTTGCTGGAAAAACATAGCCATCTCTGTGAGGGAGAACTCGAACTAATCGCTCTTGGCGCATTGTTTGTAGCTCGGAAAACCATTCCGCACTGTCAGACTTTGAGCCGTATGCCAAAAGTTGCTCTAAAATTACTTTTATTTCACCAACTACAGGCACATGTGTGGTCATATTTTTTCCGATTTCGGCAGGGTCAATGTCAATATGAATTGTAGCCATGCGTTCGGAAACTGATTCGGGCGAAACTATGGCTCGGTCCGATACTCTCGCACCGACGAAGATGACCAAATCAGATTTTGATAGGGCAAAGTTTGCAGTTCCGTTTCCGTGTGAGCCAACCATGCCGAAGTTTAAAGGATGTTCGGTTGGAAGGAGCGAAAGCCCCATCATGGTTGTAACTATAGGTATATTAGCCTCGTGGGCGAAACGTCGAAGTTCTTCTTTGGCACTACTTAAAAATACTCCGCCACCTGCACAAATCACGGGGCGTTTTGAGCGGGAAATTGCCTCAGAAACTCGCTTTATTTGTAGCTCGTTTCCTTTAACACTGGGGCGATAACCTCTGATATTAACGTCTTTTGGATATGAAAAATCAGAACTTAATTCCTGTGCTTGAATATCACTTGGGATGTCGATTAAAACAGCACCGGGTCTTCCTGTGCTTGCTATGTAAAAAGCTTCCTTGATAATTCGAGGAATGTCGTTTGCGTCTTTTACCAAATAACTGTGCTTTGAAAATGGTGCAATTGCACCTGTTATATCAACTTCTTGGAAAATATCTCGTCCCAAAAGGTTACTCGGCACTTGTCCTGTGATTGCGACTAGAGGTATAGAGTCTAAATGCGCAGTGGCAATTCCTGTGATTAGGTTTGTTGCACCGGGGCCGCTAGTTACCATGCAAACACCGACTTTTCCGCTGACTCTTCCATACCCAGATGCCATATGACCGGCGTTTTGCTCAGTTCGAACCAGAGTATAGTCGATTTTGTCTGAAGCTTTTAGTGCGTCTGACAAGTGGCAAATTGTAGCTCCGGCATAGCCAAATATACGTGTAACATTTTCTTCTTCCAAGCTTCTGATAAGCGCTTGCGCTCCATTCATATGCCTCACCTCCAAAAAATAATAAGCTAATCTAATAAAAAATGCCGAGCAAGTCTCGGCACAGATAAAATTTTAGAGCTTTAGTACAGCATTTTGTTAACGTGCCAAAAATAAAGCTTTCATCAAATGTAGATATACTTCTCTATATCTTAAATGAAAGCATAGTTTTTGTCAATAGTGTAAAAGCCTATATATAGTTATTTATTGGCAGTATATAGGCTTTTATTAACTAAAGTACTACTGTTTCTTCAATCTTTTAGCAGAAACAGCCGAAACAATCTCGCCAATCACCACTGCGGCGATTACGCCAATAGTAAGTGGCAGTTTTGCCTCCAACTCCTCGGGTGAGGTGTCGAATGGAACACAGGAGAACAAAATTGAAGCTATTAAAAGCACGACGGGAAAGATTACCATAAGCTTTTGTAAAGCTACACCGCCGCCAACTTTAAAAGGTCTCTCTCGGTTGGCATCGATTTTACGAAGTTTCAAAAACGCAGGGAAAACAGGAATATATGACAGCAGTAGAGTTACTATATTCAGAGCGAAAAAGCTCCAGAAAAAGTCGCTGTCAGGTATAAATTTAACCGCAATTAAAAGTATAGTTGCGACAACTCCGTTCATGACAGCAGAGCCGACAGGCATGTCGTTTTTATTCACTCGCTCAAAAATTTTTGGCATACTGCAATCCATAGCGGCGTATTTTGAAACATAGTTAACGCCATAAGACCACGAAACCATGTTACCCAGCAATGTTATCAAAAATAGAATTGCCATGATAGAAACAAAAATTCCGCCTTGGCTGTTGGTCAAAGTTTGAATACTCTCTATAAGTCCGCCCGAAGGGGAAATTTCGTCTGACGGGATTGCAACGCCTATTCCGAATGCGGAGAACAGGTAAATTGCCGCAATGGCAATACCACCTGCAATTATTGCACGGGGAATTTCTTTTGATGGGTTTTTCATGTCGGGTGCAAAAGAAGTAACTATTTCAAAACCCATAAAGTTAAATAAAATTACCGATATATATGACAAACTCACAAGGTCGAAAGATGGCAACAGTGAAGTTAGGGTATATTCATTTGCCACACCACGTGTGAGGGCGACATAAATTCCAAGCCCACCCAAAACAAGTGCGATAAATACCTTGATAAATGCTGTTAAGTTTAGTATCCATTTTGAGTCACTAATTCTAAAAAAGCTTAGAAAAACGACTATCCAAACGAACACAAGTTCAATTCCAAGTGAATACATGGTGTCTATCTCAGTCCCCAAAATAACCCCTAGCATTTCGGGAAACATAACAGCAAGTGATGCCATCCAAAGTGGGAAGTTTAGCCAATAGTACCACGCAACACGAGAACCCCAACGGTGTCCGTATGCCCGCTTAACCCAGTCGTAAAGTCCGCCCTCATCATCGTAAGTTGTGCCTAGCTCGGCGGCGATTAATCCGTAAGGCATTAAAAAGGTGATTATTAGAAAAATCCACCAGAAATATTGAGAGTTGCCTATGGCGGCAACAGGCGCCGCGGCTTCGGCAACGAAAACTACGCAAATTACGGACAAAACTGCATCGAATAATCTAAATTTTTTCTTGGCTGTGCCGTCCATAGGTGATGCCCCTTTCTATTTATTTAGCAACAGCAACAATCAGAACCAAAAATTTTTGTCATGGTTTTCTCAAATTCTTTTTCAAGCTCTTTGATGGTGTCTTTTTTCGGTGCTTTGCAGTTTTGGCAAAGGAAATAGACCAATAGACCACGCATGGCAGTTAGCCTGTTTTCCGCTTCGTCAAGGACTATCGAACGCTCTGAGTCGATAACTTCGTCGGTGACCTCTTCGCCACGAGTGGCAGGTAAGCAGTGCATGAGCTTCACGTGGCTTGAAGCTTTCTCAAGCATTTTGCTCGTAACCTGATAAGTGGGCATGAAAATTGCGTTTCGCTCTTCCTTTGAAAGCTCGGCATCATAAAGACCGTACCAAACATCTGTATAGACGAAATCTGCGTTTTTCAGTGCTTCGTCCTCGTTTTCAGTCACCTCAACAGTACCGCCGGAAACTTGGCAGTTGCGCTTTCCGATTTCAAGTAGCTCACCACGCAACTGATGGCTTTTTGGGCCGTAGTGTACGAAGTGCATACCCATTTTTGTACAAATGAACATCAAAGAAGCGCAAACTTGGGTGGCATCGCCGACAAAACAAATTTTGCACTCGCTGATGTCTTTGCCCTCGGGTTTGTGCTCAAACATTGTGATTAGGTCACCGAGCTCCTGAGTTGGATGGTTATAATCACTCATGCCGTTTAGGACGGGGATAGTGGCATTTTTTGCGAGATTTGCAACGCTCTCGTGTCTGTCGACACGTGCCATTAAAATATCGACAAGTCTCGACAAAACTCGGCTTGTGTCCTCGATTGACTCATGACCACCGAGTTGGATTTGTCCCGGAGCGAGATATTGGGCATGTCCGCCCAGCTGTTCCATAGCGGTTTCAAAGGAAACACGTGTTCTGGTGGACGATTGTTGGAAAATCATTCCGAGGTTTTTGTTCTTCAAAATTTGTGGATAGTAGCCGTTTTTGATGCATTTTTTCAACATTAAGGAGAGGGAAACCATGTTTAATAGCTCTTCTTTGGTGAAGTCATTGGTATCTATAAAGTCTTTTTTCATGAATGTGTACCTTCCTTTTAGATTTGTACACATTTTTCCCGATAATCGGGGAATTATTAAAAATTTTTATTATAACAATCGCTAATAAACTTTTTAAAAATAGAATTTATTTTTATGACAGATAAAAAAACTACCCTCGCGACAAATCGCAAAAGTAGCTTGAACTTATGATTTAATTTGTAAAAAGAAAAAACACCCGAAAAATTCGAGTGTTTTTAAAGTCAAAAGATTATTCTGCTGTTTCGCTATCGTCGCAACCGCAACCCTCTTCGCAGATATCGTCGAGATCAAACTCAAGCATTTCTCCGCAGTTTGGGCATTGGATAGTGCCAAGATCCAAAACTTCTTCGTCAACTGTTATGCTATTTTCGCATGAGGGGCATGTGACCTCAAAAAGCAGAGGGAAATCACTATCGCCACAACCGCAACCACAACCACATTCGTGGTCGTCAAAATCTTCGCCATCATCGTCTAAAATGATGCTTTCGACTAATGCCAAGTCATCGCTAATTTCGTCAATCTCTTCCCCAAGGTCAAGTGCATTTTCTTCAATGTCCGCAAGAGCCACAGCGACATCGTCTAAAATGTCGAATATAGCTGCGAAAACCTTGCCCTCTTTTGTGCTGCTGTCAATTTGCAATCCGTCTGCAAGACCTTTAAGATACGCTACTTTCTCAGATACTGTCATTTTCTTGCCTCCTTCTATGATGTTTGTATAGTTAAAATATTAACCTTTTGATCTTTCGATGTATTCACCACTTCTGGTGTCAACACGAATTTTTTCACCTGATTCGATGAATAGTGGAACTCTAACCTCTGCACCTGTTTCAAGTGTAGCAGGTTTTGTTGCGTTTGTTGCAGTGTTTCCTGCAAAGCCTGGGTCTGTTTCTGAAATAACCAAGTCGACAATGTTTGGAGGCTCAACAGAGAAAACTTTTCCCTTGTATGAGCTTACTATGCATGGCATGTTCTCAAGAACAAAACGGAAGCTGTCGCCAAGGACAGAACCATCAATTGGAACCATTTCATATGTGTCCATTTCCATGAAGTGGTATAGGTCGCCATCGCTGTAGCTATATTCCATAGTTTTGCGCTCGACTGTTGCACTTTCAAACTTTGCTGTTGGGTTGAATGAAGTTTCTGTAACCGCACCTGAAATAACACTTGCATAACTTGGCCTTCGATTTCGTAGGTTACTCCATTTCTAAAATCGCCTGCTGAAATCATAATTTTTCCTCCTGATATATGAAATAAACTGTTTATTAATCAATTCTGCCGTACTATTCTACACCATATAAGCAATTATTGCAAGAAAAATTACAAAATGATAAGATTTTTAGGTGAAGCCGTTAGATTTTCGTTGCAGTCGACCTTCAAATAAAGCAAATCTTCTATTCTAACGCCAAATTGTCCTGGGATATAAATTCCGGGTTCTGCTGAAATAACAGCGCCCTCAGGCATGATGCGGTTTTCTGTTGATGAAGCTCTTGGAGTTTCGTGGACATCAATTCCAAGACCATGTCCAAAGCCGTGTTGGAAATATTGTCCGTAACCGGCTTTTTCAATAACTTCTCTAGCCGCTCTGTCAATAGCACGTCCGGGGACGTTTGCACGAGCAAATTCAATTCCTGCAAGTTGCGCTTTTGCAACAGTTTCATAGACTTCTATCATGCTGTCTGTTGCATGTCCAACAGCAACAGTTCTTGTCATATCTGAGCAGTAGTTATTATAAATTGTTCCGAAATCCATTGTTATGAAATCGCCCTCTTTAACAGCTGTTGAGCTTGGGACACCGTGTGGCATACTTGAATTTGTGCCTGTGACAACTATAGGGTCAAAAGCATTTTTCATTCCGCCGTATTTCATTTGTCTATATGTGATTTCTGATGCAATTTCAATTTCAGTTATACCCGGTTTGATAATGTTTAATAACTCTAAAAATACTTTGTCAGTGATTTTTTGCGCTTCTTTAATATAGCCGAGTTCTTCCTCTGTTTTTACTTCACGCAGTCTGTCAATCATTTGAGAAGCGCCGACGAGTTCGCAATCGCCAACGGTTTCTTGTATTGCGGAATAGCTTGAATATGTTATAAACTCATCTTCAAAACCTAAACGCTTAATTGCAAAATCATTTACTGCCTTTTTGATTTGCTCGCCCAATTCAGCAGCTGTCAAAAATAGTGAAACAAAATACTTAGAACCGGCATTTGCACACGCAACTTCATAATATCTGCTGTCTACGAAATAGTAGCAAGCAGTTCTTGTGATGAGAACTGTGCCTTCTGAGGAAATAAATCCTGTTGCATAAAAACGATTTTTAGGATTTCTTAAAATAACCGCATCTAAATCGTTTTCTGCAAGCTTTGCTTGAATTGCTTCTACTTTACTCATGTGATTACCCAACCTTTCTCTTTTCTCCCATTATTCTAAATGGGAATTCTAAAAAATATCTTATTGCCATAAGTGGATTATGACTTACACGTATGGGCTTTACGCAAATTGCGGTTATACCACAGCGAACAGCGCAAAGAACATCTGTGTAAATCTGGTCACCTATAAGTCCTGTTTCATGTGGCATATAGCCTTTTTTGTACATAATATTCAAGGCATTAACGGCTGAGGGTTTTTTTGCCTTGTTTATAAAGTCTATCCCGAGTTGCTCGGCATAAACAGCAGGCCTTATTCCGTGGTTATTGGAGAGAATAAAAAGCTCTATACCTTCGTCTTTTAAACTCTGTATCCATGATACCAGTTCTGCGGTGGCTCTGTCAATATGATATGGTGCAAGAGTATTGTCTAAATCCATCATTAGGAAGCGAATTCCACGAGATTTTAAATTTTCTGCGGAAATTTTGTAAATATCATCGACAATTATGTCGGGTATAGGTAAATTCATTTGTATCCCTTTCTATTCTATGATTTCGGCTTTTGCATCCAAAAGAATTTTATCAAGCTCGAGTTCCTCCATGATTGGGGAGTTTCCGTTTGAATACACAAGCTCAACAGCATTAACTTCTTCTAGGTCAACCAAGGTTTTTACTATAGCATCCACTGCAAGCGAAACTTCATTTTCGGTTCTGCTCTCGAAAAAGCTTCGTGAAACTGAGACCGTACAAGTTCCAAACAGTGTTTCTACGTGGTTTAGCTCGTCTGAGCTTGTGAAAAGTGAAGTGTATGAACCGAAACTCGGTGCAAGCATGAGCTTGTCCAAAACTGCCTGAGCATTATCGGCAGTTGAATTTATAATGCTTGGAACACCAAAAAGTGCTTCGCCATAAGCAAAGTATAATTTTGCAAAGTAACTTTCTCTTCCATCTGTTGCAGAAATTAAGCTAAGCTTTGTTAAGGGCGCTGAAAGCGATAAATTTACATACTTATCTATTGTCTCACCCTCAACAGTTATAATGACTTCTGATACATTACTCAAAAATGTTAGGGAGTTTACTATAGAATATATTGTAATAATCTCGCCTGTGGCGGTTTTTGGCTTGTTTATCAAAAACTCAGATGAGAAATTTATTGTACAGCTTTTTCCCTCGCTGGCAATTCCCAAAAGCTCAGTACCCTCGGGGATGGGGGATTTAAGCCCTGATTCTTCTGAGGGGCTTAGAAGCTCTTCTATTATATAGCGCTCGGGTTGAGAATTTTCATCAATGGAAAGTGTTCTGTATTCAGGGATAAGCATGTCGCCTGATTCGTTCGAGAAATATAGGCTTATGTCGAGGCGAGAGGGGTCTATAGTGGTATCGTAAAGAAGCATATCCGCCGTGACAAGCTCACTCGCAAATACTGTTTCGCCAACTAAAACGTCAACTCTCTCAACCTCGGGCAGTGAGCAAATAGACAGAGTTAAAACAGCACATGAGAGTGTTTTATCAAAGTCGTCAAGTTCATTGAAGTCGGCTGAAAGAATAACGGTTGCTGTTCCGTCAGAAACAGTGCCGGAAATCTCGTCGATTTCGCCCAATGGATTGTATGCCCTCACATCCGTGGGGGATTGTGATAAAGCATATAAAACAGTATTTATATCATTTTCTTCTAAAACAACAGGCTCTTTGACTAAAAGCTCACCGTTTACTTGGTGTTCCTCGGAATAAACTCGGTATACAGAAACAGAATTTTCCTCAGAGTCATCGCCACAGGCGCACAAAAATACACACATAAAAATAAGAAAAATTAGTTTTTTCATTGTTTTTCGTCCTCCCATGTGTGACTTGGGAAAATAACTGTGAATACAGTTCCGCTGGGCGTGTTTGCACAAACTTCAATCTCGCCACCGTTTGAGACAACGGCCGAGCGGACTATGCTAAGGCCCAAACCGCTACCGCCTGCATCTCGTGACCTCGCCTTGTCCACTCGATAAAATCTATCGAAAATATGGGGCATGTCCTCGATGGGAATTCCAATTCCGCCGTCCTCAACAGTCAGTAATACACAGTCATCTTTTTGCGTGCTGTTTAAGCGGACATATCCGCCCTCGGTGTTATATTTAAGTGCGTTTTCAACAAGATTAAAAATAACTTGATAAACATCGTCTGCATTTGCTAAAATCAAGCAATCTTTTTCAAGATTATGTTCGAGCGGGATTTTTTTCTCTTGCGCAAGTGGCTTTAAAAGTCTCAGTGTATTTTCTGCGACTTTCGAAATGTCGATGACCTCATTTTCTTGGGCAAGGATACTGTCAAATCTTGTGAGATTAAGCAGTTTTTCCGTTGTTCTCTGCAATCTCTCCGCTTCATTTCCTATGTCGCTTACAAACTCTCGAATAGTCTCAGTGTCCATGTTTTCCGTCTGCGCTATGCTGTCGGAAAGTAATCTTATGGACGCAAGCGGAGTTTTTAGCTCATGCGAGGCATCGGAGACAAATCGGCGACGAAGCTCTTCTGTCTCACGAAGCCTGTCGGTCATGGAGTTGAACTCTCTCGATAAGTCGGAAACTTCGTCCCCGCCGATGACTTCTATTCTATGCCCATAATCACCATCTCTTACTATATCAATTGCACTGACCAGATTGCTAATCCGCTTGGTCAAAGCTCTTGAGAAGAAAAGTATCAATACAACCGCTAAAATAGCGACTATAACTGATATTTGGAACATAGTTGACTCAATACCCGAAATAAGTGAGGCTTGAGCCATGTCGTATTCGTGTATAAAAACTGTTCCGACAACAGTTCCTTGATGGGCGATGGGCATGGCGGCACGGCTGATAAATGCGCCATCATCGTATTTTGAATAAAAAACCACTTTGCTGTCCAGTGCTAGGCTTATTTCCGAATAAAGCGCATAGCGACCCTCAGACGCAAAAGCGTTCGAGCTGTCGTATAGAATTTGTGCTGAGGTGTCTGTCACGATTACTCTTGTTGACTCGGTGGAGTCCAAGAGTAGCATAGCTTGACTAACGCCGTCAACGCTGAGCTGTTCAAGAGCACCCAGAGATGTCGACAAAACATTTGCCTGACTTATAATCGCACTTTCTTTATTGGCTCGCACTAGGTTTCTCGCCAGTGATACAGGGAAAATGTTCAAAACTATAAGGAGCATTGAAACTAAAACGAGAAAAATCGTCACCAATTTTAGCGAAAGTGAATATTTAATTTTTCCAAATGAAGAAAAAAACATATTAATTTATCCCACCAAAAAGTATCCAACGCCCCATTTTGTTATGATGCATTCAGGCTCGGCAGGCTCTCTTTCTAATTTTTCACGTAGTCGGCGAACATGTACGTCGACTGTTCGGATATCGCCTTGATAGTCATATCCCCAAACCATGTCCAAAAGGTTTTCCCTTGTAAAAACTTTTCCGGGATTTTTCATCAAAAGCTCAATGAGGTCAAACTCCTTGACAGTTAGTTCAACGGCGTTGCCGTCGTTTTCCGCACTTCTGCGAACTGTGTCTATGCTTATGTGTTTACAACTTAGTTTTCCATCACTTTTTTCAGGTGAGGCAGCGTGTGCAACTGCACTGCGACGGAGCAAGGCACGAACTCTCGCCTTGACTTCTAAAATATTAAAAGGTTTTGTGATATAGTCGTCTGCGCCACATTCAAAGCCAATGATTTTATCTGTGTCCTCACTTCTTGCGGTGAGCATAATTATAGGAACACTGGAAAACTCACGAATTTTCATGCAAGCACCCAATCCGTCAAGTTTTGGCATCATGAGGTCGAGAATTATCAGTCCGTAGTCATTATTTTTCGCAAGCTCGACTGCTTCCTCACCATCATAGCCAAAGTCAACCTCGTATCCCTCGTTTTCAAGATTAAATTTTAAGCCTTTAACCAAAAGTTTTTCATCGTCAACAACTAAAAGTTTCATAATTATGACCATTCCTTTCTTTGAAAGGCACAAAACAGCCATGAAGATGGTCATAATGTGCCATGTTTTTCACTAGTCCACCATAAGCGGATGAGAAAAACGGTTTAAATAAAATTAAGTTTGAAATTTATTTTCAGACTTAATCAGTCTCACATATAATTAAGTCTTTAATTTCTTCGAATGTTTTTTCGCCAATTCCCGAAACATTCATGATATCCTCTGTTTTTTCGAAATTGCCGTTCTCATTTCTGTAGTCAATAATCCTCTGTGCTATGCCCTCGCCTATGCCGGGGAGCATGTCAAGAGTCTCGACATCTGCTGTGTTGATATTAATTGGCCCTGTGTTTTCCTCTGCAATATCTCCATCACCGCCGATAAGAAGCAATTCTTCGGGGGCTTGAAGCTCTGTTTCGACAAAAACAGGGACGTCGCTGTCCTCAGTGAAATACGACTGAGCAAACACAAGTGCCATAAATATAAGAGTTAGGGCAATTAGTATTATTTCAGAATGCTTAATTTTCATTCTAAATCCTCTCGTTTATAGCAATATTTGCCTAAAAGTATTTTTATAGTTGCTTTTCTGTTGAAATAAATATATAATTAACTGATGCAACGCTTTTCAACATTTTATTTACTAATTATTGTAAGCTAGTTGCCATATACTATATCATAACATATAACAGCGGAGAATAACATGAAAAAATTAAAGTTTTTGCCATTAATTTTGCTGATAGCAATAGTCCTCGGCACGTTTTCGCCAACGGCTATGGCTCTCGAAGACCCAGTGACACAGTCAAATGCCATTGTTTTACTTGAAACATCGACACGTTTACCTATATATACAAAAAATGCCAATACAAGGGTTGAACCGGCGAGTACCACAAAAATCATGACAGCACTTCTTGCGGTTGAAGCAGTTGAAGCCGGCAGAGTTAGTTTTGATGACGTCGTAACAGCAACTCACAATATGAATTTTGACCTTATACCCGATGGTAGTAGCGCCGGAATTCAAGTTGGCGAAGAAATGACACTTCAAGACCTCTTATATTCGGCGATGCTAGTTTCCGGTAATGATGCATGTAATGTAATCGCAGAATACATAGGCGGAACAATTCCTAATTTCGTAAACATGATGAACCTAAGAGCGGAAGAGCTTGGTTGTGTCGGCACAAACTTCACAAACACACACGGACTTCCTGACGATAACCATTATACCACAGCGACAGACTTTTCGCTTTTAGCACTTGAAGCAACAAGAAACAGCCTTTTCATGACAATTGCCGATACAGTGCAGTATACTGTTCCGGCGACAAATATGTCAGAGGCACGCTATTATTCAAACTCAAACGGTCTTATCAACCAAAACGCTCCGTCATACCCTGGGTATCAATACGAGGGTGCTCACGGTGTTAAAACAGGATATACTTCAAATGCTGGCTACTGCTTGGTTTCAACAGCTAAAAGAGATGATGTAGAATTACTTTGCGTTGTTTTGGGCGGTGTTATGTACAGCGACGGCGTTAAAAACCAGTTTTCAAGCTTCACGGACTCTATAACGCTTTACGACTGGGGTTTTGGTAACTTTAGTCACCAAAATATTTTGACTACAGCGGATGTAATTGATTCTAAACCTGTTTCTCTCGGAGAGGGCAGAGATGAAATCGAACTAGTTCCACAAAATAATGTGGTTGCATTCTTACCCACGAGCGCTGACCTTGAATATTTTGAAAAAAATCTAGTGGTCAATGCCGAATCTTTCGAAGCGCCTATAGAGGCTGGTGAGGTTTTGGGTGAAGTTACGGTTTCGATGGGTGGCGTTAGCTACGGAACAGTTCCACTTGTTGCTGCTTACTCTGTTGAACAATCAAATTCAAGTTACATAAAAGCTCAAATTGAGGATGTTTTCAATAATGTCTGGGTGAAAGTTTTCATTGCGCTTGTCGTGTTGTTTATAGCGCTTTATGTTTTCAGTGTTGTTAACTATAGGAAAAAACGCAAGGCGTATATACAAAAAATGCGCAGAGAACAAGCAGAAAAAGAGAGATTGCGCCGTGAGGCGTCTATGCCTAAGGGTGGAGTTCCACGTGGGCAAGAGCCTGCTATGAGCGCGTCAGCAAGCTCCACACAGCGCAGAACGAACCAGCAAGGCACTTCAAAATTGCCAAATGGCAAAGACAGTTCCTTTGAAGATTTCTTTAAAAAATAAACCACTAAAAAGATGAATTGTAGAATAAACAATTCGTCTTTTTTTATACGTCAAAACGCATAAAAATCTGCTATATATATTGTTCTAAACGCAGAAATTCTTTGATTCGTTGAATTTGAAAGAAAATTATGCAAATTATTCACAATTTTGCAACATTTTGATAGTATAATGTTAGAACTTCCAACAAACAGGAGGCTATAAGATGGTTTTAGAAAAGCGGCGCACACACAACATCAATAATCTTGATTTGCCGAGTAGAATGGAGGGATTGACTGAAGATTTTTTAAAAGGCTATATGCGCTTATCGCACCTTTACAGAGGTGCAATGATGGAAGTTAGTACAAAACTGGAAATCCTAGACGATGAGTTTAGCGTAACTTTCGATCATAACCCAATACATCACATGGAGTGTAGATTAAAGTCTGCTGAGAGTACATTAAAAAAGCTTTACGGACGTTCAATTGATGTTACAACCCAAAACATTATGGAACATATTCAGGACGTTGCCGGTATTCGAGTCATTTGTCATTATGCAGACGACATATATAGGCTAGCACAAGTAATTGAAAAGCATAAAGATATGACTCTGATACGAAAATCAGACTACATAAAAAATCCCAAACCCAATGGTTACAGGAGTTTACATTTAGTAATGGAAGTGCCTGTTGTAATGTCAGAAATTGTATTGAGATTGCCCGTAGAAATCCAATTAAGAACAATCGCAATGGATATGTGGGCGAGCCTTGAACATGAACTGCGTTATAAATCTGACAAAAACATCCCCGATTCCATAGCTGAGGAGCTTAAAGACTGTGCAGATAAATTATCACAGCTTGACTCAAAGATGCTTGGAATCTATAAAAGCATATCCTAAAATGAAAAACTTGACTTGCAGATGGATTGTTAGAATTCATCTGCAAGTTTTTTTGACGGCTAATGTTGGAAAAATTGCAAAATCAGTGTATTATGTCAACAAAGTAACCAGTTAAAGCCTAAGTTTTCAACAATTGCCATGTTGAGAACGGTTTTTGAGGGCATAAAAGGCAAGTAATTTCATAATTTTCTATGTTCAAAACTATGTTGATAATGTTTATAACTATTTGAAATCATTTTAAAAGTCTTTCTTATGTAAAGCGAATTCCATTTTGTCCACTGTTTTTTTGCATCAAAATATGCCGATTTTTTCGTAAAAATTAGCATGACATACTATTGACAGAAGA
>CAYJLH010000018.1:0-12340 GCA_964370925.1 uncultured Oscillospiraceae bacterium
TGCTTGCTCAAGCAAACCAAATCCCACAAGGTGTTCTTCAACTTCTTCAATAAGATTAACGCTTTTCGAAATAAAAATGTCGCCCTCGGGCGACATTTTTTTATTTAATTTATGATTTAAGCCTCTCCTGTTTGTTTTGCAACAATGTCCTTACTGCCGTATTTTTCACGTAGTTTGGGCTTTTCTATTTTTCCGGTCGGGTTTCTGGGAACAATATCAAAAATCACTTCGCGTGGACGTTTATATCTTGGAAGCGCATGGCAAAAGTCGTTGATTTCCTCGGCTGTGCATGTGACATCGGGCTTTAGCTCAATAATCGCAGCCGTGATTTCACCCAAACGCGCATGTGGTCTGCCAATAACTGCCACGTCTTTTATTTTGTTGTTCGCACGCAAAAAATCCTCAATTTGTACAGGGTAGATATTCTCACCACCAGTGATAATGACATCTTTTTTGCGGTCAACAAGATAGAAAAATCCATCTTCATCAATCCTTGCCATATCGCCTGTAAACAGCCAACCGTCAGCCAAAACAGCTTCTGTCGCCGCTTCATCTCTGTAGTAGCATGTCATCAGTCCGGCGCCGGAAACAGCAAGTTCACCAACTTCTCCTTTGGCAACCTCTACCCTATTTTCATCTACAATCTTCGCAGACCAACCAAATCCAGGTATTCCAATAGCGCCAACTTTGTGTATATTTTCAACACCCAAATGTATGCAACCAGGGCCAATTGACTCACTCAAACCATAATTTGTGTCATAATCATGATGTGGGAAATATTCCTTCCAACGCTTGATAAGGCTAGGCGGAACAGGCTGTGCACCAATGTGCATTAGCCTCCAATTCGACAAATCATAGTCGGAAAGTTTCAGCGCACCACTGTCAAGCGCATCCAAAATATCCTGCGCCCAAGGCACTAATAGCCATACTATGGAAACTTTTTCGTCGCTTGCGGTTTTCAAAATCCACTCTGGACTAATTCCACGTAGTAAAATCGCACGACTACCAGCCAAAAGACTACCAAACCAGTGCATTTTTGCTCCCGTATGATACAGAGGAGGCATACACAAAAAGCAGTCATCCCTGCCCTGTGAATGGTGTTTTTGCTCACAAAGACAAGCATGTATTAGGCTCTCGTGGTTATGCAAAATCGCTTTCGGAAAACCTGTTGTGCCCGAAGAAAAATATATAGCCGCATTGTCAGAGTCTGTCATTTCAATTCCGGGATTTCTGCCGGTGCAGTATGACAAAAACAGGTAGTAACTCTGGGCGTACTCGGGGGTTGTGCCGCCGACATAGTATAAGCTCCTAATACTTGGAATATCGTCCTTAATTTCTGACACACGTTCCTTAAATTCTCTACCAAAAATTAGTAGTGATGAATCGGAAAGTTCAAGGCAATATTTAATTTCCTCAGCTGTGTAGCGGTAATTCAGAGGCACAGCGACAGCGCCAGCCTTTAATGTGCCGAAGTAAATGGGCAACCATTCTATGCAATTCATAAGTAAAATTGCAACTTTTTCGCCTTTTTTTATACCATTTGCAAGTAATAAGTTTGCAAATTGGTTTGCTCTTCTATCAAAATCTGCCCACGTAAGTTCACGACGATAGGCATTATCTACATCGGCTTCGACAAGATTGAACTCAGACCAATCCAGTGTTTTTCTTCCCTCACGTTCTGGGTTTATTTCAATCAAGCATGTTTCTTGACCGAAATTTCTCGCATTTTCTTCTAAAAATTTGGTAATCGGCATCTTATTTTCTCCTTTTTTGCATAAAAAATCGCCCTTAGTTTTCACTAAGGACGAGTAAATTTCTCGTGGTACCACCTTGGTTCGCACAAACTTCACAGTTCATGCCTCATAGAGTTCAAAAAAACTCAGAGCGCTATAACGTGCGCACACGTCGCAGCCTACTTAGGAAAATTCGTAAAATCCTGTTCGGTGCGCTGCTAAGAGATGTATTCACGAAGTCCTCGTCATGCGCCTCTCATCAAACGGCAACTTTCTGTATGACACCAAACTGCGTTACTTCTTCTCTATCACTGCTTTAAATATCTTCTACATTATAGACCGATAAATCTGATTTGTCAATCATTTTTTCTTAGAATTTCTTCAATTTCTTTTGCCTCGCCATAAAAAAGTATGGTTAACATTCCGTCTCTTACCGAAATTTCACTACTTTTTCCTATAAACTCATTGCTCACTCCTAATGGGTGCGCAGTGCATAATCTTCCGTTTTTCAATGCATATTTAAGCCCTATTATGTCGACACCATCTGCGATTTCACTGTTTGCAAGAACTGAAATATATCCATTTGCTCGTTTTGGGAGAGCAATTTTTTTATCTTTAATTACAGTTATCGCCGTGCCCTCACCCCAGAGCCAAGCATCAAAATTTTTCTCAGCCAAAAAATTCAAGCATTGAATATTCGCCAAGCTATGGTCTAAACGACCGCCCAAACCGCCATAAATCAAAAATTTTTCATAACCCAACTCAATACCCTCAGTTATTGCAAGCATCATGTCCGTGTCATCTTTTTCAGGCTTATGAACCAGTGTATTTATATCATTTGGAACGTACCCAAGTGAGTCAAAATCGCCCACGGCGAGCTTTGGCGAAATCCCAAGTTTTAATAGGTGTTCATAGCCTCCGTCGGCAGAAATCAAACAATCATTTTGCTGTAAATTTATAGAAATACCCTCACAATTACCCGCCCCGACAATGTAGCAAATCCCTCGCATATTCTTCTCCCTAGTTTTTTTACTGATAATACCATATTTTCAAAAAAAGTCAAGAAAATACTTTATTTTTCCGTATAAAATGTTATAATAGGTAGAATATACGTGAAAGGAATTTGAAAATGAAATTTTCTAAAAGAATGGACAGATTTACTGAGGGAGTTTTTTCCAAACTTCTTGAAATAAAAAACACTCGTCTTGCTGACGGTAAGTCGGTTGTCGACCTTAGTGTAGGAACACCTAACATCCCACCAGCACCTCATATTAAAGAGGCAATTGTGAATTCTATTGAAGATCCATCTAACTTTATTTACGCTATTTCAGACACAAAAAAGCTAAAAGATGCAGTTTCATTTTGGTATAAAAACAGATACAATGTTGACATCGACCCTGAAACTGAAGTCGCTTCTTTGCTCGGCTCACAAGAGGGACTCGCACACATTTCTCTAACTCTCGCCGACGAAGGCGACATCATAATGGTTCCCGACCCATGTTATCCTGTTTTCGCCGATGGCCCAAAAATTGCGGGTGCTGAGCTTTATTACATGCGTCAGCGACCTGAAAATGGCTTCATCATCGACCTTAACGAGATACCCACCGACGTTGCTAAAAAAGCAAAAATGATGATTATTTCATACCCAAACAACCCTACAACCGTGCTTGCTCCCGATAGTTTTTACCTCGACTTAATCCGTTTTGCTCGTGAGTATGACATCGCGGTTTTACATGATAATGCATACAGCGAACTTGTTTTTGACGGCAAATCCACGGGCAGTTTCCTCAGGTTTGAGGGCGCACGTGATGTTGGTGTTGAGTTCAATTCACTATCAAAAACCTACGGCTTAGCCGGCGCTCGTATAGGCTTTTGTGTTGGAAATAAAGACATGGTCACAAGACTTAAAAAGCTTAAATCCACCATGGATTACGGATTATTCTTACCCTTACAAGAGGGCGCTATAGCGGCAATCACAGGCGACCAAAGTTGTGTTAAAACTACTTGTGCCGCATATGAAAATCGCAGAAATGTTCTTTGTGATGCATTTTCTAAAATTGGTTGGAAAATAGACAAATGCCCTGCAACCATGTTTTTATGGGCAAAAATTCCCGAAAAATTCAAAAGTAGCGAAGAATTTTCCATGCGTCTTGTCAACGATGCCGGTGTTATAGTGACGCCCGGAACGGCTTTCGGTGATAGTGGCGAGGGCTATGTAAGATTAGCGCTAGTGCAAAATGAGGATGAAATTTTAAAGGCTGCAAAGCTAATTGACGAAAGTGGAATATTGAGATAAAATATATAAAAAAGCTGTTTCCAAGGTTCAACCTTAGAAACAGCTTTTAATTTTGATGCCACTATTTTAGTCGGAAATCGGAAGTAAGTTCCTGTAGACTATTCGCCTGTGCAAATAGCTCTTGGCTCGCCGCCGCACTTTCTTCACTTGTCGCAGTATTTTGTTGAACAACTGAGTAAATTTGGTTCATGCTATCAGAAATTTCCTGAATAACTGTTGACTGTACCTTTGAAGTTTTTGCAATTTCATTGATACGGATAAGCACTTCACGTGATGAGTCTTCAACTTTGCCAAATGATTCATACGCTTCCCTTGCAATAGTCGTTCCATGACTTATAGTATCCAAAGTATTGCGGATAAGCATTGTCGTGCTATTCGCAGCCTCAGTTGACTTTTGAGCTAGATTTCGAACTTCATCAGCAACAACGGCAAAACCTTTACCTGCCTGACCTGACCTTGCAGCTTCAACCGCTGCGTTAAGTGCGAGAATATTTGTTTGGAATGCTATGCTGTCAATCGTTTTGATGATTTTTTCGATATCTGTGGTTGCATTTTGAATGTCAGAAATTGCAATTTGCATTTCTTGCATTTTTTCTGCACTTTCAACAATAACAGTCGTGACTTGTTCACCTAGATGATTAGCTTCGTTTGCATTTTCAGCGGTTTCACTGACTTGTGTTGCCATTGAGGTTATAGAATCTGAAAGAGCCGCAGAAATACCGGCTTGTTCCATAGAACTGTTCGCCAATTGAGTTGAACCAAAGGAAACTTGTTGCGCCTCTGCGGTTACGATGCTACCCGAGTTTTGAATTTCAATCATAATCGTTCTGATTTCAGAAATAAGTCTGGACATCGACTGCTCTATTGATGCGAAGTCGCCTTTATAATCCATTTCAAGCTCAATTGAGAAGTCTTTATTTGCGAGCAAAGCCATTTTTTCATTTAAATCAGAAATAACATGCTGTAAAACACCAGTCGCCTCTTCCATTGAATGTGAAAATCCCCACATTTCTTTTGTTTTACAGTTAGTGCTAAAGTCAAGAGCTGTGCTTCCCTCTGCAAGTCGACGGCTTTCATTTGTAAAGCGAACCATCGGCAATATAACCTCTCCTCTGAGATAATGAAGCGTCACAAAGCACACAACAAGGATTAATAGCGTTGCTATAGCGCACATCGCCAAAGCGACATTTACGTCAGAATCCAGTTGTGCTTCAAGTGCTTCAATTTTAGTAAATTGCTTTGCAATTTCACTATTCAAATGTTCGTGAATTAGCTCAAGATTTGGTTTAATTTCATTTTCATAAATATCAAGTCTTCCCACAGAGTCTGAAATCGGAATCTCAATAATTTCTGATGCGGCTTCATGCAATTGCCTGTGAGGCAATGTTATGTTCGAAATAAATTCTGCGTAATCAGGATTATTTTGCATTTCATTACCATAAAGTGTTTGTCCAAAGCTACACTGCGTTGGGTCTAGTTGCCCTGAAAAATCATCCTCACTCGCTATTGCCAACAGCAAAGTTTCGACCCAGTCATAGTGGTCAATAGTTGCCTGATAGAGCGTATTTCTCTCTTCATTCGCCAGTGCAACATCCACCTTTGTGTCCTGAACTTTGCCAATAACTATGGCAAGTATAGTAAGTAATATTGCAACAGCAAGAATAATCAAACTAAAGCGAATTACGATTGCCTTAGTCAACGACAGTCTCCCCTTACCACTTAAAACACTCATGATTAAACATCCTTTCTATATACATCACCAGAGCGGCATTTGTGTTAACGTGTTCACGGTAAAATTATACCATATTTTTCGCATTAACTCAACAATAATTTTTAGATTTACTTCAAAATAATTAGCAACTTTAATATGTAGCTCATATTGAAATCACAAGAGCGATATATGAATTTTATGTTGAAAAAATAACTAACTAATGTTAGAATATAAGTAGTAATATGTATACCCACACCATAGCGAACGGAGAAAAATATGGGAGCTGAAATTTTCCAGATTATCACATTCACTATTCAATCTATTTTATTTTTAACATTATTCAAAAGATGTGCTAAAAGCACACGTTTACATGGATTATTTTTATATTTTTTCAGTTTTGTAAATAGTCTTTTGTCACTGGGACTAATTAAACTATTAGCCGAAAAAAGCTCAATTGCATATATATGTATAACTGTTGTAGTATTTTTTGAATGTTTATTTTTATTCAGAGATAAATTTCGGGCATATTTAGGATTGACTTTCGGCATGGTTTTGCATCTTTTCACTATACGTGCTATCGTGATTGCAATAAATTCGCTCGTCATTGGCGAATCCATGTACGAAATCACCCACACGCCCGAACTCTTATATCTAAATACTATGTACTGCATTTGGGCGCACAATGTTATTTTAGTATTATTTATAGCTTTCGTACCGCCTAAAGCTGTGAAATCTATTATAGACAATAATATTTTGCTTAACTCCATTTGCTTACTCATGGGGCTTTACACTCTTTTTAATTATTATAATGTACAGATTTTCAAAGTTCAGGAAGATATTACAGCCCTAGCTTATCAGCAAATTATTATGCCACTGTCCTTATTAATCACCTTTTATGTCATGCTAATTTTCATGATAAAACTGGTTATGACAGACAAATACCAAAAAGTCATAGCCGAACTTGAAAAGAAAATTGATAAAGATCAGATGCTATCAAATGCCCTATTTAACTTTGCAGATATTGTTGTTGAGTTAAATTGCACACAAAATCAGGTCAAGCGTGTTATGATAAATTCTGTTGAGGTCAACGAGGAACTTGAAATTGGTTTCACTGAATTCGTACGTCAAAAACTTTGCCCTATTGTTCATTCAGATGACATCCCAGTCCTTGATAAACTTACAAATAATAGCATAATAAAAGCATATGAGAATGGAAAAAAAGAGATAAGTTTTGACTATAGATCGTATAAAATTTCTCTCGACACTAACACAAACACAGCCGTTTTTGATGAGTCTTCATATTTATGGTACAGAATGAGGATAAACAGCAGGCTAGATAGACATACAAAAGACCTTGTTTCCGTATGTACTGTCGACGAAATCAACGAAGAAAAAATTTCTGAGCTGGCTCTACTTTCAAAAACAGAACGTGATACACTAACCGGCGCATTTAATAAAGAAACAATAAAGTCAAAAGTTAACGAACATCTAGCAAATGGCGGGTCTGGAACTCTTTTTGTTTTTGACATAGATAATTTTAAGGGCATTAACGACAATTTCGGTCACTCGTTTGGTGATGAAGTTTTAATAGAAATTTATAACAAGCTAAGCAATTTTTTCCGTGCGCATGATTATATTGGGCGTTTTGGCGGCGATGAATTTGTTGCTTTTATTCACAATGAAACCACAGATGATGAAATCGCGAAGATTGCCACCCGAGTATGCAAAGCGATTGAAAAAACCTATGAGGGTAAAAATGGTGTTACAGTTCCAATTTCTTCATCAATCGGAATTTCTTCTAGCCCCAAAAATGCAACTACTTACGACGAGCTTTTTATAACCGCCGACCTTGCTCTCTACAACGCGAAAGAATGTGGCAAAAACACATTTACAATTTATAATAAATCTATAATTTAATAAATTAAGAGCTGACGCGACCTATGGTCGCGTCAGCTTAGACTGTAGAAAAAACCTATATTTTGGGGGTGTTTGAGGGGCTTACCTTCCTCAAAAAGAGTTATATTAAAAAGTATGCCAAAACTATCACACCAAGCACAATTCTATACCAACCGAAAACTTTGAAATCGTGCTTTTTTATGTAGCTCATAAGGAATTTTATTACAATAATCGAAACAAGGAATGCAACAGCCATTCCCAATAATAGGATAAATAACTCTGTTGATGTGAAGTTCAGACCAAATTTCATGAGTTTGTACGCACTTGCACCTATCATTGTCGGCACAGCTAAGAAAAATGTAAACTCAGCCGCTGCAACACGAGAAACCCCCACAAGTAGTGCTCCGACGATGGTTGCACCTGAGCGTGATGTCCCCGGAATTAAGGACAAAACTTGAAACATACCAATTAAAAATGCAGTTTTATATGTGATGTCTGAAATATCTTTCGTCGTTGGAACTCTGTGTTTATTTTGATTTTCTGTGATGATGAACAGCACACCATAAATGATGAGCATAGCCGCAATTATCACCGGAGTTTGTAGATGTGCTTCTAAAAAATCGTCGAACATCAGCCCAATCACACCCGATGGGATGCACGCAAAAGCAACCTTAAACCAAAGAGAAAAGGTATCTTTTTTTATAACACTTTTGCTTTTATCTTTAAATTGAAATGGGAACATTTTCTCCCAAAACAAAAGTATAACTGCGAGAATTGCGCCGAACTGAATTACTACGAAAAACATTTCTTTAAATGCCTCGCTAGTATCCAGTTTAATAAATTCGTCGACTAAGAGCATGTGTCCTGTACTGCTTATGGGTAACCATTCTGTGATACCTTCGACTATTCCCAGAAAAATTACTTTTAATATTTCGATAAAATCAACCGCCATATGTCCTCCAATTGTTAAAAAAAGTAATAGTGTAATAACTGTAATAGCAGTTATTATATCATAAATTTGAGTCAAATCCAACCAAAAAATGTCTTAATTAATATATTTCACTTCGAAAGGCACTAAAATGAAAACTCTACTCGTTAGCATAAATTCAAAATATGTTCACTCATCCCTCGCTGTATGGTATTTAAAAGCCTCTGCAAATTCTGATAATGTCGAAATTTTAGAGAGCACTATAAAAACAGATAAGGCAAAATTATTAGAAGAAATCTTGGGCAAAAACCCCGATTTAGTTGCATTTTCCTGTTATATTTGGAATATTTCTTTAGTAAAAGAATTACTTCCTTTGATAAAAAAATATGATGAAAATATCAAAATTATGCTCGGTGGCCCTGAGGTGAGCTATAATATTTCAGATGTTTTCAGCAATTGCCCCGAAGTTGATTTAATTTCCAGTGGCGAGGGAGAAAAGCCATTTCGGGATTTAGTCTACTCCCTGACAAATAATTCCAAAATCAACAATGTCTCAGGAATTTCCACTAGGGATAATATCACCCCGCCTCACATCAGCTGTGACGAACCAACAAATCCATACACTGATGAATATTTCAGTCGGCTCGGCGGTAGAATTGTGTATATAGAAACCAGCAGAGGCTGTCCTTATTCGTGTACTTACTGCCTTTCGGGTAGAATTGGAGGTGTGCGTTTTTTCGATCTAGAACAAGTCAAGGAAAACATAAAAAAACTCACAAATTCAGGCACTCAGACCATAAAATTTGTCGACCGCACTTTCAATTGTAACGAAAAGCGAGCCGTCGAAATCATGCGGTACATAATCGAACTGAATCCTACTTTCAATGGCATCTGCTATCATTTCGAAATGGCTGGTGACATTATGGGCGAGGAGACTGTTGAGATTTTATGTTCTGCCCCAAAAGGACTTTTCCAAATTGAAGTTGGAGTTCAAAGTTTCAACAGCGAAACTTTGAAAGCTGTTAACCGCAAAACCGACTTGCAAAAAGTTGCATCAAATTTGCAGAAAATCATTTCAAGCGGAAATGTCCATGTGCACATGGATTTGATTGCCGGTTTACCTTTAGAAGATTTTGAAAGCTTTAAAAACAGCATCGACTCACTTTTTGCGCTACGCCCTCACATGCTACAGCTTGGTTTTTTGAAGCTCCTACATGGCTGTAAAATGGAAAGCGAGAACATAGGTAATTTCAGAAAATCGCCGCCATACGAAGTCATTTCCACGCCATGGATAAGCGAAGATGAGTTATTGAAGCTCAAAGCCTGCGAGGACGCTGTCGACAGACTTTATAACAGCGGACGATTTAAAACTTTGGTTTTCGAAGCTCTTAAGTCCAATATGAGAGCATCTGATTTATTTTTAGATTTCGGCATAAAAAACCAAGTGTCCTACGGCGAAACACTTGATAATTACGCAACTAGGGTTTTATCATATTTTTCCGACCTTTTAGGCGCAGACAAAGCAAAAGACATCATGAAAATCCAATGGCTTAAGAGCAATTCCTCAGGAGAAATGCCCAGCTGTTTAAAGGAAGGTAGCATGAGGTCGTTGCTTAAGCGAATTGAGTATAAAGCACCCCGTAAAAAAGGCGTTAAGCGCTCTGCTGCTGTTTTAAGTTGTACTAACGAGGTCGTTTGTGTCGACTATGTTGAGCGCGACCTTGTCAACGGTGAGTATGAATGTTTTTTCATGAAAAATTAAAATAAAGAACAAATGTGTTGCAAATCACTTTGCAACACATTTTAGATTTTCACTTTATTCGGCTATGCGCTTTGCAACATGGAATCTGTCAGAATAATATCCTGTCAAATCATCAATAACAACCTGTCCGGCAGCCGACGAGGCATGAATAAACTGATTATTTCCTATGTAAATTCCAACATGTCCAACATAAGAATATGAGCTGTTATAGAAAGTGATTATATCACCAGCTTGTAAGTCAGCTCTGTCAACTTGAACGCCGTTATGCGCTAAAGATTCGGCTGTTCTGTTGGTTTTATAGCCATTTTGATTAAAGACATAGTAGACAAGGCCTGAGCAGTCAAAACCGCTTGGTGAAGTTCCTGCCCAGACATAAGGCACTCCCATATAGTTCATGGCTGTGTCGACTATAGTCTGCCCCATGTTAGAGTTTGAAGTTGCACTCAAAGTTGGTATTATATCAGCAGAAGCTGTGTTAATTTCAAGCTCAGGAGTTTCTACGACAATTTCCTCAACGCTCACTTGCTCATCTTGGGCATTTTCAGGAGCTTGCGCCGTAGTAAGGCTCACATAATCGCTATGCATATAGCCGTCAACGCCATCAATATTAACCTTATACCATTCACCGCTAACACCGTTAACGCTTATCTTTTTATCTGTATCGAAACTTCCAATCCTATCCGCGTCAAGAGATGCGCCATTTCTGAAACTTACAGTCGTGGCAGAAACAGTCCCCTCACCTATGGAAAAGTCTAAACTTTCACTAAAATCGACATATTGAGCATAGACATAACCCTCACTGCCGTTATTCCAGACTTTATACCAAAGCTCGTCGGTTTTTTCTATAACAACCAAACCTGTTCCATTAGCTAATTTTGTAACAATTTCGGATTCCAAATTGGGTTCTGTACGAAAATTTACGTCACTTGCGTTAACTGTCCCCCCGCCCTCATTTGCAGCAAAAGCGGAGACAGATAGTGCGCACATAAGCAATGTGCCTGTAAGAGCTGTTTTAAAAAACTTCTTCATAGTAACAACCCTTATCTTTGAGACAGCGCTCTATCAAGCCACACGGACGCAACGTCCATCGCAGCGTAAAGACTTCCCTTTTCGGCTTTCTTGACGATTTTATCGCGAGTGCTTACGTTGGGGTCTGTTTGTTGAAGTGAAACCATAACTTTTGTTGCAACGTCAAGGTCCTTGACTTTTTTGGTTTCAGCGATTTGTAACATTATAATGTACTTGTCGGACATACTTCCATAATAAAGTTGATTATCCTGACGAAGTAGTGGTTTTCCTCTATATTCTAGTGTTGTTGATTTGGCAGGCATTGTAATTTTCCTTTCAAATTTTAGTTACTAAATTGTAACACATTGTTTCTTATTTGTCAAGACTTGAAGTTTTTTGAAAAACCTAGCAATTACAGGTATAATTAAGCATAATAGCATCTGTTTTAAAAAAATTCACAATTAAAAAGTTACAAATTTGTAACTAAAATAAATAAAAAGGACATCTTTACAGATGTCCTTTTTTAGAAAACACTTATCTATCTTCTGAAGCAATCGCTGCAATAAACGGGACGATCATTGCGTGGCTCGAAAGGAACTTTGCAGTCAGTACCGCAATCAGCACATACAGCATCAAACATTTGACGTGTACCGCCGTTGCCACCACGTGCATTGCCTTTACGTGCGTCACGGCAAGGTTTGCAACGCTGGGGTTCATTTGTGAAGCCTTTTTCTGCGTAGAACTCTTGCTCATTAGCTGTGAAAGTGAAGTCTTGTCCGCATTCTTTGCAGACGATAGTTTTGTCGTTGTACATTGGATACCTCTTTAAGAATTAATACAGCCAGCATTGCTTGCTATTCCAGTAGAGTATATAGCAATTTTCAGTAAAAGTCAAGTAAATTATTAAAATAAAATTAATATATTTGCTTTTTTAGATTATTCGTCAAAATTCAGTTGATAAATTACATTATGCCATGTGCCACAGGCATCAATTAAAGATTTTCTT
>CAYJLH010000018.1:12434-15548 GCA_964370925.1 uncultured Oscillospiraceae bacterium
CTCTAAGTGCATTAAAATACGATTCGATTTCATCGCTTTTTCGCAAAACTCTATAATTATAGTTTGAAATCGTTTTACTATGCAGTTTCTTTTCGATTTTTCCATATGAGAGCTTCGCATTAGAGAAAGAGCGTGCGCTGATAACTGGTTCAAGCCCGATTTGGTAAAGCGCATTTCTCCAAGAGCCAAAGCGCTTTGCAAGCTTGTGTAGGTTCTCTTTCGAGATTTCTGTTCTTAGCGGTGCTCGATTTAATTCTTCCGCCAACCTGCGAATATTTTTTAGCATTTCTAAATATTCGTCCTCAATATTATCCTCTTTCGAAACCAAGGCTCGGCTAATTTTAACCGCACCCGAAGCCTCTAAAACCTCTTGCCATGTTTTAAATTTACGCTTTAATCGTTTGTGAATTTCTTCCATATCAGACATATGCGGAGGTCTTCCAAGCATCCTCGCCATTTCAGCAACATCAAATAAAAGCTTGTCAATCTCCGCCTTATCAAGTTCTTGTTGCTCCAAACTTCTACCACCAACACCGGCAGAACGGCTTAAATCAGCGTTCCTCAGCGTCGTTGGATAGTTCTTAAACCTCTTACGCAAAAAAGCACAGAACCTAGGTTCAAGCTCCCACTGAGCCGGAGTGTGTTGTAGCTTTTTCGCAAAATTACAAAGCGTAGAAATAAGTTCCTCATCCGTGAAACTATTATACAATTGAATATCCAAGCTTGTAATTTTTGTAGAATTATCATTAGATTTTTGCGGTTTTTCCTTCGGAGGCACAAACTCGCTCCAATCTTTAATCATTTCTTGTTTTTTATCCATAATTTTCACCAAGCCTTACTTGCGTTTTACCTCAGAAAGTGCCTCAGATATTTCCTCAAACCTCATCCCACGAGAGGCTTTTATTAAAATCACATCATCTTCTCTCGCCCATGTAGAAATTTTTTCTATAAGTTCTGTCTTATCTTCAAAATGAATTGCTTCAATTTTTTTCTTTGCTGACATATGCATAAATTTCGATAATTCGCCATTGGTAATTAATAGGTCAACGCACTCCCCTGCAATTTCTCCGACTTTTTCATGCAGTGCATTAGCATCGTCTCCAAGCTCTAGCATGTCGCCCAAGACGGCTACACGTCTGCCTTTGAGCATAGAAAGTGAGTCCAATGCAGAAATTGCTGAATTGGGGTTCGAGTTGTAACAATCATCTATAATCGTGAAGCAATCAGTTTCAGTCGCCGCTGAACGTCTGCCAACCGGAGCATATTTCTCAATACCTGAAATGATTTCTTCATCTGTAAGTCCGAGCTCAAAACCCAATGCAGTTGCAGAAAGCGCGGCATAAACCATATGTTTTCCGTAGGAATTTATATTCACGTGAATACTGCGTTTTTCAGAAATTATATCACATTCCATGCCCGAAATACCCAAAATTCGTATATTTTCTGCACGTACATGACAGTTTTCACCCATACCAAAATATATGGTTTTAAGCTCTGATTTATAGTTTGCAAGACTTTTGTCGTCACCATTTAAAATCAAAACTCCATCTTTTTCCATGCCATCGACAATTTCTGTTTTCGCCCTTAAAACTCCGTCCAAGTCACCAAGCATTTCAAGGTGTGAATATCCAATAACTGTGATTATTGAAATATTTGGCTTTACCATTTTTGTAAGTCTGCTCATCTCACCAAAATCAGAAATCCCCATTTCAATAACCGCCGCCTCATGCTCGTCTTTAAGCATAAAAAGCGTAAGCGGAACACCCAGTTCGTTATTATAATTGCCTGGTGTGCGTAGAGTTTCAAAACGCGAGGATAGCACAGATGCACACATTTCTTTTGCCGAAGTCTTGCCCACGCTTCCTGTAATACCAATTACAGGAATTTCGAACATACTGCGGTAATATGTTGAAATTTTACCCAGAGCTGTTTGAGTATTTTCAACTATAATATAAGGCAAAGTCGTATCTTTCACCTCATACTCGCAGAGAGCCAAAAGCGCACCTTGAGATTGTGCCTTATTCAAAAAGTCATGTCCGTCCACCCTTTCGCCACGAATGGCAGCAAAAAGACAAGCTTCCCCTGCTTCACGGCTGTCACGGGTTACAAACTTTATTTCACAGTCTAAAATTTTATCGCCATTTATCAAGGGACTTCCCAAAATTTCAACAAGCTTTTTCGGTGTTAAACCTCTCACTTATAACGTGCCTCCGATACCGCAATTATTCTCTCACAAAGCTGTCCATAACTCATGCCCATAGCTTCTGCCATCTGTGGAATTAGGCTGGTTGGCGTCATTCCGGGGAGGGTATTTGCCTCTAGGCAGTAGATTTTCCCGTTCTCGTCCATTAGAAAATCAGCTCTGCAATACGCATCTATTTTAAGGAGCTTAAAAACTTTAACAGCAATTTCTTGCATTCTTTTTGTGTCTTCATCAGAAATTTCAGCGGGGCAAATTTCGTCGGTCAAACCTGCTTGATATTTGTTTTTATAGTCATAGAAACCGCACCTAGGAATTATTTCTACAATCGGCATCGGCTCACCGTCAATAACCCCGACAGTGAATTCACGAGCTTTAATAAACTGCTCGACTATAAGTTTATCTTCTGCTTCGAATGCTTTCTCCACAAAAGCTTCATATTCATCGGCAGACTGTACAATATAAGTTCCGACACTAGAACCACCCGAACAAGGTTTTACGACACAAGGGAAGCCGACATTCCCGTAGCAAGTATCATTTTTTGTAAGTGTAATGCCCATAGGCACATTAACGCCACCTTGGGTGAGCAAAATTTTTGTGAGTTCTTTATTCATCGCAAGTGCGCTTCCAAGGTAACCGCAACCTGTATATTTAATTCCATGTATATCAAAAAACGCTTGAATTTTTCCATTTTCACCCTCTTCACCGTGCAGAGCCAAGAAAGTAATATCAGCAACAGCGCAAATTTCGCAAACATTTTTTCCAACTATGCAGTCGCCATTACCGTTGCTCATTTGCCTCACCGCTTCAAGGTCTGGTGCTTCTTCTGCAACTGAGAAGTTAAAATCATCGTATTTTTTTTCGAAAACTTCAATAGGGTTTTTATATGTATCGGTATAACCGAAGTAGAGATC
>CAYJLH010000018.1:15558-38896 GCA_964370925.1 uncultured Oscillospiraceae bacterium
CAACATTGTGACCAAATTCACGTAGCGCACGTGTGACTCCTAGTCCGGTTGAGATAGAAACATCTCTTTCAGCACTAAGTCCACCGCATAACACAACTATATTCATTAAATCTTTCTCCTTCATCGAAACTGATTTTTTGCCTATAAATTATATCACATTTAAAATATTATATCAACCGAAAGCCAAAAACATTCGGTTGATATTTGTTTTCATTATTAATTATCTGCAAATTCAATAAACTTTTCAAATGGAAGTGCAGGGCTATACAGATGGCCTTGATAGATATTGCAACCCATATCGTGTAAGCGATCACGAACTTCTTCGCTTTCAACATATTCAGCAATAACATCAATCCCAAGCTTTGCCCCCAATCCGATTATCGAGGATACAATTTCACGACTTCTGGGATTTAGGCTGATTAACTTAACAAGAGAGCCGTCGAGCTTAATATGAGAAAAACTGTTCGTTTCAAGATACCTAATAGATGTTTGACCCATACTAAAATCATCAATTGCACAGGAGATACCAGAAAGTTTCAATTTTTCCAAATTACTCGTAATATTGGGGCAATCGACCAGTGAATTTTCCTCCGTTAGCTCTATTGCAATATTTCCTATTACCCCGTATTTTTGGGAAACATCTATAAAGTTATCTATAAAATTTTTATCATCAAGTTGTGTTGCAGAAGCATTCACCGATATAACAGGACAAGATCCGAGGATATTCTTAGCTCTTATAATATCATTACAAACCTGATTTAGAATACAAAAAGTGAGTTTATCAAAAATGCCATATTTCTTTGCCACGCAGACAACCGTCGGAGGAGGAACATTTATCCCGTCACAGTCGAATCTTAATAGCGCTTCAGCCGAAACTACTTTTCCCTCAAAATTGACTTGTGGTTGATAGTGGACATTTATGGCACAATTTTCAGTGTCACGCTTTAGTTTTTCAATTAGTCTAACAGCAGTGATACCATTTTCGTCAGCAAACGGAAAGCAAGAACTTTCCACATTTTCGTGTGTTAAAAATTCATGGACTAGGACTTCGGCAAACTCTTTCATTTGAGTTTTTCTCTTTTTTCGTACAAAAAATTTAATTGCTGGAAATGAAACAAGAGCAGATAAGATTACTAGCTTTAATGATATATAATTCCTTTGTTTCAAACCTGATTTAATCAATTCGTTTTGAAGAAATTTTGCCATTACACACCCCTTTCGCTACATTATTATAATATGTATAAAAAGGTCTTTTGTTATTCATATATGTTTTGAGTGCTTGTCATAGTTTTTAGGACAAAAAAATCCTCTGAAACCTTTCGATTTCAGAGGTTTACATTTTTATAATGAAGTTTCAAGTAGTTTAATAGCTTCGTCTTTTTTCAGAACCTTACCCATAGAAACAACCTTATTATTAACTACAAGTGCCGGAGTGGTCATAACTCCAAAAGCGGCGATTTTATTAAAATCTGTAACGTGCTCAACCTCAACGCTCTTGCCCATTTCACCAAGTGCTGCCTTCACAGCTGCCTCTAGGTCGTTGCATTTTTTACAGCCAGAACCCAAAACTTTTACTGCACATCCAGTTTCATCAGCATTTTTGGCTTTTTTTGCCGCTTCAATATCGCTAACTTTGCACATATTTCCGCAGTCGCACATAGCCATTTCTTCTGCCTTAGGAGCAGAACCGCATCCACAACTTTCTTGTTTCTCTTCTTTTTTCTTACCAAATCCAAATAGACCCATGATATATCCTCCTAAAAATTGTTAAATTATATAAGCTTGCAAGAAGTTGAAAATATATCCAACCACTATAATTCCCACAGCACAAATTGCGATAAAAACACCTAAAAGCTTAGGTTTTACTGCTTTTCTAAGCATAATCATAGATGGCAAACTAAGTGTTGTAACCGCCATCATAAACGCCAAGATCGTTCCAAGTTGCGCACCCTTTATTAAAAGCGCCTCTGCGATTGGAATAGTTCCGAAAACGTCAGCATAAACAGGAATACCGATTACAGTTGCTAAAATTACCCCAAAAGGATTATTGCTACCAAGTATTGTTTCAATCACATCTTGTGGAATCCAGTTATGGATGATTGCACCAATTCCAACACCTACTAAAATGTAAGGAAAGACTTTTTTAAATGTGTCAACCATTTGAGTTCTTGCATATATCAATCGGTCTTTGCGTGTCAGCTCAGGCGATTCGATATCGACGCCATTTGCTGTTAAAATAAACTCTTCGACATGTTTTTCCATCTTAAGTTTTGAAATTATACTTCCGCCGATAACCGCAACAGTCAAACCAAAAAATACATAAATCACAGCAACTTGTGTTCCAAAAATACTCATCAAAAGCACGAGGCTTCCAAGGTCAACCATAGGCGATGAAATCAGAAACGAAAATGTAACACCAAGTGGCAGTTTTGCACTGGTAAAACCAATAAAAAGCGGAATTGACGAGCAGGAGCAAAACGGCGTTACCGTTCCCAAAAGTGCGGCTACAATGTTCGCCCAAATGCCTTTAAATCTACCCAGAATTTTTTTGCTTCTCTCTGGCGGAAAATAGCTTTGAATATATGAAATCATAAAAATCAAACTGCATAAAAGCACAACAATTTTAATAATGTCATAGATAAAAAACTGCAAACTTCCGCCCATAGGCGTGCTGATATCCATTCCAAAAGATGTAAGCATTTGACCGACTAATTCGTTTAGCCACTTCATGCCTAATATTTGGTTCTGGAAAAAATCCCATCCCTGTTTTAAAACTTCCAAATCAAGTACCTCTATTCCAAAAATTGCTAAACTAAGCTATTGGCTTTTGAATATCGCCTAAGTAACATTCATTAGGTGTCTGCACTGTGTTAAGCGTTGTTAGCTCCTTAAGCAAAAGCATCGCCTTACTGCTTCCCTCTTCGCTTAGGGAATAGTGCATCCATTTTCCGCTTTGTACTCCGTCAACAATTCCTGATTCACAGAGAATTTTCATGTGGTATGATAGCGCTGATTGTTTGATTTGTGTGAGGTCAGCGAGAACACAGGCACATTTTTCTCCATCGCGGAGTAGTTCTAATATGCGCAGTCTCTTTTCATCACACAGGGCTTTGAAAACTTTGGCATCTCTTTCGTATTTTTCATTCATATTAATCACCATATTAAATAAATTTGATATGACCATTATATGCCCAAAATTAGTTTTTGTCAATAGTCATATCAAAAAAAACTAATATAAATAAATTTAACCCACAATATATAATCGTGGGTTAAATTTCATCAGGGCAAATTAAAGCATGTCACCTTTATAATAATCCTCGGTCTTCATATCCTCGATAACGATAGTAATAGACTCAGCCTTAGCGTTCACCTCTTCGCAAAGCGCCTCGGTTATTTTTTTGCTTAGGGCTTTTTTCTGCTCGGGAGTTCTTCCCTCCATCAATTTAACTGTTACAATTGGCATGAGAACCTCCTAAATTTCAAAATATTTGACTGCGGATTCGAACAATTTCATGTCAAATTCGCCTGGAATATTTTTGTAAAGTCCATCTCCAATACGCTCAGAGTGACCCATTTTACCAAACACTCTGCCATCAGGAGAGCAAATCCCCTCAACCGCAAAGCATGAATCATTTGGGTTAAATCGAATATTATTGCTCGGATTTCCGTCCAAATCAGCATATTGTGTTAAAATTTGACCATTTTCAGCAAGTTTTAGTATAAGTTCATCACTCGCTAAAAATCTTCCCTCACCGTGAGAAATCGCTACATTATATATATCACCAACGTTTGTTTCCGCAAACCAAGGCGATTTATTTGAAGCAATTCTGGTGCGAACTATGCTCGATTGGTGTCTTGAAATAGTATTATATGTAAGCGTTGGACAATTTTCATCGGTGTCAATAATCTCGCCATATGGCACAAGTCCCAACTTTATAAGCGCTTGGAAACCATTACAAATTCCACCCATAAGTCCATCACGCTTTTTGAGAAGCTCATGGACACTATCTTTAACAGCCGAATTTCTGAAAAAAGCTGTAATAAATTTTCCAGATCCATCAGGCTCGTCACCGCCCGAAAATCCACCGGGGATGAATATCATTTGTGATTTTCCAACCTTTTCGGCAAATGCCTCAATCGACTGTGCAATCGACTGAGATGTAAGGTTGTTTATAACAAAAATCTCAGGTTCTGCACCAGCTTTTTCTAAGGCTTTTGCTGTGTCATATTCGCAGTTTGTACCTGGAAAAACAGGAATTAACGCCTTAGGCTTTATGCACTTGACAATAGGTGAAACACGTGTTTCGGCAGTATAGTTAAATGTCTGTGGAGTGTTCTCAGACTGTTTAATATTACAGGGAAAAATTTCCTCAAGCTTTGCTTCATAGCCCTCTAATAACTCTGAAAGTTTCAAAATTTCACCTTTTCGAGTGATTTCTGGACTTTCTAATGTAGTTCCAAGCAAAGTCCCGAAGTAAATTGGCTCAGTAACTTCCAATACAAAAGCACCATATGCGTAATCAAAAATTTCAGAAATTGTAATATTTTCATCGAAATCGAATCCAATTCCATTACCAATACTCATTTTAAAAACTGCCTCAGCGATTCCACCATATCCGGGTGTGTACGCCGAAACTACAGTTCCGTCACGCATAAGTTTTGTGACTTTTTCGAAGAGTTCTAAGAGTGATTCGCTGTCCACCATACCGTTTTTATACTCGGGTCTGACGATATAAACTTCATTATTCGCTGACTTAAATTCGGGTGAAATAACTTCATCAGTTTTTCCAGTTGTGACAGCAAAAGAGACCAAAGTTGGAGGTACATCGATGTCCTCAAAACTTCCGCTCATGGAATCTTTTCCGCCGATTGCGGCAATTCCAAGCTCTCTTTGAGCACGATACGCACCCAAAATCGCCGCCATAGGCTTGCCCCAACGCTTGGGGTCACGGTGTAATCTTTCGAAGTATTCTTGGAAAGTTAAGTAAACATCCGAAAATTCTGCTCCTGTTGCAATCAGCTTAGAAACCGACTCGATAACAGCCAAATATGCACCATGATAAGGGCTTTTTTCAGAAATAAATGGATTATAACCGAATGACATATAGGAACAAGTATCTGTGTCTCCGTGCTCAGTTGAGATTTTGTGTACCATAGATTGAATAGGTGTTAGTTGATACTTACCACCTAAAGGCATGAGCACCGTTCCCGTTCCAATAGTGGAGTCAAAATTTTCCACCAGTCCACGTTGAGAGCAGACATTCAGGTCACACACAAGCTCTTTATACGAAGTTTTGAAGTCAAAAGCTTCCACTTTTTCAAAGCTATTTGGCTTCGTAACGGCAATATCAATGTGCTTTTCAGCACCGTTAGAGTTGACAAATTCACGTGATAAATTGACAATATCTTTGCCGTTCCAGTTCATTATTAGTCGCTCTTCTTCTGTCACAACAGCGACAATTGAGGATTCAATATTCTCTTTTTCGGCTAATTCCATGAATAATTTTGCGTCTTTAGGAGAAACAACAACCGCCATGCGCTCTTGAGATTCGCTGATAGCAAGCTCTGTTCCGTCAAGTCCGGCGTATTTTTTCGGAACAGCATTTAGGTCAATTTTAAGCCCGTCAGCAAGTTCGCCGATAGCAACAGAAACACCACCCGCGCCAAAGTCATTGCAGCGCAAAATCAATTTTGAAACTTCTGGATTTCGGAATAATCTTTGCAGTTTTCTCTCCTCGGGTGCGTTACCTTTTTGAACTTCTGCACCGCAATTTTCGAGAGATTCCAAGGTATGTGATTTGGAAGAGCCCGTAGCTCCACCGCAACCATCACGACCAGTTTTTCCGCCTAAAAGTATGACAATATCGCCGTCGGATGGTCTTTCACGTCTGACGTTTTCGGCTGGTGCCGCCGCCATAACAGCGCCAATTTCCATGCGTTTTGCGACATATCCCGGATGGTAAATTTCAGTGACTTGTCCTGTGGCGAGCCCAATTTGGTTGCCGTATGAGCTGTAGCCTGCCGCCGCAGTTGTGACAATTTTTCTCTGGGGTAATTTCCCTTTTATTGTGCTTTCAATGGGCACAGTCGGGTCAGCCGCACCAGTGACACGCATAGCAGAATAAGCGTAACTTCTACCCGAAAGTGGGTCACGAATCGCACCGCCTATACAGGTCGCCGCACCACCAAAAGGTTCGATTTCAGTTGGGTGATTGTGCGTTTCATTTTTAAATAGTAGTAGCCAATCTTCCTCGTTTCCATCGTGGTTCACCTTAATTTTAACAGTGCAAGCATTGACTTCTTCGGATTCGTCGAGGTTTTTAAGCAGACCTTTTTCACGCAAATATCTTGCGCCAATCGTGCCCAAATCCATGAGATTTACAGGTTTTGTGCGTCCAATTTCGCGACGAGCTTCGAGGTAGTCTTCATATGTTTTTTGAATTTCTTCATCTTCAAAAGTCACACTGTCAATTGTTGTAAGGAAAGTCGTGTGACGGCAATGATCAGACCAGTATGTGTCGATTACACGAATTTCGGTTACAGTTGGGTCACGGTCCTCACTTTTGAAATAATTTTGGCAAAACTTGATATCCGCCATATCCATCGCAAGCCCATATTCACGCAGAACTTTTTCCAGTCCGCTGTCGTCCAACTCGCAAAATCCGTTGACAGTTTCAACCGTCTCAGGAATAAAAAATTCAGTTTCAAGAGTCTCGGGTTTTTCAAGACTTGCCTCACGGCTTTCGACCGGATTTATGACATAAGCCTTGATTTTTTCTACATCTTCATCAGTTAAATTTCCGCTTAAAATATAGACTTTTGCGGTTCTGACAGTGGGTCTGTCGCCCTTGGAAATTATTTGAATACACTGTGAAGCAGAGTCCGCTCTCTGGTCAAACTGACCAGGTAAAAACTCGACAGCAAACAATTTACAGTCAGTGATATTTTCCATTTTTTCTGTTGCGATATCCAACTGAGGTTCAGAAAAAACAGTCTTAACACTATAGTCAAAAAGTTCTTTTTCAATGTTCTCAACATCATAACGGCACAATATTCTAAGTCCCGAAAGTGCTTCAATCCCAAGCAGTGAGCTCAGTTCATTTTTCAGCGAAATTGCTTCATGTGCAAGCTCGCCTTTCTTTTCTACAAAAATTCTATAAACCATATGCGCTCCTAACCTTGTGCAACTTTAAGTGCCAACGCACCGATATCACGGCGATAAAAAGCCTTGTTAAAGCAGACTTTTTCAACATTTCTATAGGATTTATCTATAGCTTTTTGGAGTGTTTCTCCTGTCGCCGTAACGCATAAAACACGTCCGCCCGCAGTTTTTAAGACACCGTCCTCTATTTTACCACCTGCGATAAAAATGTCCGCATCAAAATCTAAACTCACGCGAATTTCAAATCCTGTTTCGTATTTTTGTGGATATCCAGCTGACGCCATGACGACTGCGCAAGCACATTCGTCTTTAAATTCAACATTTATTTCTGCTAATTTTTCTTCGGAAACTGCTTTCATAATTTCCAGTAAATCTGTCTTTAAAAGTGTCAACACAACTTGAGTTTCAGGGTCACCAAAACGGCAGTTATACTCTATAACTTTAGGCCCTTTTGGAGTTAACATTAAGCCAAAATAAAGACATCCTTTGAATGGTCTGCCCTCAGATTGAAGTGCTTTTATGCTTGGCTGAAAAATAGTTTCCATGCAAATTTTTGCAATTTCATCAGTGTAGTATGGGTTCGGCGCAATGACACCCATTCCGCCCGTATTTGGCCCTAAATCACCGTCAAAAGCACGTTTATGATCCATTGACGAAATCATTGGAACTACAGTTTTTCCATCTGTGAATGATAAAACAGTCACCTCAGGTCCTGTCAAAAACTCCTCTATAACTATGCTACTTCCGCTCTCACCAAAAACCTTGTCTTCCATCATCGAAACGACGGCATCCATTGCGATTTCACGGGTTTCAGCGATGACAACACCCTTGCCAAGTGCCAGTCCGTCCGCTTTTATAACGGTTGGAATTGGTGCTGTTTCTAGGTATTTCAAGGCACTTTCTTTATCTGAAAACACTTCATATTGCGCTGTTGGAATGTTGTATTTTTTCATCAAATCCTTAGAAAAAATCTTACTTCCCTCAATAATTGCGGCTTTTTCGTCAGGGCCAAAACATGGAATTCCGATTGCATTTAGCCTATCAACTGCACCCAAAACCAAAGGATCTTCGGGTGCGACAACTGCAAAACCTATTCCATTTTCTGTCGCAAATTGACAAATTTTATCTATTTCTTTTACACCGATATTTACACAAGTGCAGTCATTTGCCATTCCGCCATTGCCGGGAAGGGCAAAAAGTTCTGTAATTTCACGGCTTTCTTTCAACTTTTTAATGATGGCATGTTCTCTGCCACCGCTTCCAATTACCATTACTTTCATAAATATGTAAACCCCTTTCTACTACTTAGCAGGATTTTTTTAGAATTATTTGGCAAACCATTTCGGTTGCCTGTGGTAAAATCACATGTTCTGCCTCAATCATAACCCTTTTTTGTAGGGTTTCTGCTGTATCATTTTTACAAATTTCGACCGCTTTTTGAAGCAAAATCTCGCCACCATCGGGCACTTCATTAACAAAATGAACCGTTGCACCAGTGACTTTAACTCCATATTTTAGCGCTTCCTCGTGTACTTTTAAGCCATAAAATCCCTCTCCGCAAAAGGACGGAATAAGGGATGGATGTACATTTATGATGCGATTTTTATATTTATCTGTAAAATTCTTAGTCAAAATACTTAAAAAACCTGCAAGCACGATAAGTTCTATACCGTGCTTTTCCAGATTCTTTATCAATTCTTCTTCAAATTTTTCTTGTCCGCCCAGCGTTTTTTTGCTCAAAACAACAGACGGAATATTATGCTTTTTTGCTCTTTCCAAGGCAAACACGCCCTCGACGTTTGATACTACTAGGGCAATTTCACCTGAATTGAGCATTTTTCCGCTCTCTTGTGCGTCTATAAGTGCCTGTAAATTTGTTCCACCACCTGACACCAAAACTGCAACTTTAGCTTTTAGCATATTACAACACCCTCATCAGAGTCTATAACTTCGCCTAAAATATAGGCATCTTCGCCACATTCGCGCAAAATATCAATCGCTTTTTGTGCATCTTCGGGTGCGACAGTGACAGTCATTCCGACACCCATATTAAAAGTGTTGAACATATCACGCTCTGAAATATTGCCCTCTTTTGCGATTAGCTCAAAAATCGGCAAAATTTTCACTGCTTTTCTGTCGACTTTTACAGTCTTTCCATCAGGCATTGAGCGTGGCAAATTTTCGTAAAATCCACCACCTGTTACATGAGCGACCGATTTTATATTTATACTTTCTATCAGTTTCAAAACTTGTTTTACATAAATTTTCGTTGGTGTCAGTAGAGTTTCACCAAGGCTTTTTCCGCCAAGTTCTTCAAGTGGTTTTTTAATATCAGCATTTTCGATATCAAAAATTTTGCGCACTAAAGAAAATCCATTTGAGTGAACACCCGTGGATGGGATTGCTACCAAAACGTCGCCCGTTTTTACATTGTCATTGGATAAAATTTTGGGTTTATCGACAATTCCTACTGAAAATCCAGCTAAATCGTATTCATCCTCCGGATAAAATCCAGGCATTTCGGCAGTTTCGCCACCAACAAGCGCGCAACCTGCTTGACGGCAACCCTCCGTGATTCCGCTGACTATCGCCTCAATTCTTGTGGGTTTGTTTTTTCCACAAGCTATGTAATCTAGGAAAAATAATGGCTTTGCACCACCGCAAACAATGTCATTTACGCACATGGCAACGCAGTCTATTCCAACTGTGTCGTGCTTGTCCATCAAAAATGCAAGCTTTAGTTTTGTTCCAACACCGTCCGTGCCTGAAACTAAAACAGGTGCTTCCATATTTTTCATTTCAGTCAGCTCAAACATGCCACCAAAACCGCCCAATCCGCCGAGTACACCTTTAATATAAGTAGACTCAACCAGTGGCTTTATTCTGTCGACAGCTTCATAGCCTGCGGTTACATCAACGCCAGCCTGCGCATAGGACTCTGAGTGAGAATTTTTCATCTACTTTTCCCCCAACTTATTCGCCTGTTAGACGGCGCATAACCTCATTATAAGCGTCCTCAACTCCGCCCATATCACGTCTAAATCTGTCTTTATCTAGTTTTTCGTGTGTTGTGCTGTCCCATAGACGACATGTGTCGGGGCTTATTTCGTCCGCTAGGACAATTGTGCCGTCGGGTAGTCTACCGAATTCAATTTTGAAGTCGACAAGGTCAATATTTATTGTTTTGAAAAAATCTTTCAAAGCATCATTAACTTTAAATGCATAGCCTTTGATTAGCTCAATTTCTTCTGCTGTTGCAAGTTTAAGCGCTAAAGCGTGAGCATCATTAATCAGTGGGTCGCCAAGGTCATCACGTTTATATGAAAATTCAACTGTGGGAGCATCAAAAACTATGCCCTCTTCAACTCCGTAGCGCTTAGCAAAACTACCTGCGGAAATATTTCTGATTATGACTTCAAGAAGTACAATGGAAACCTTTTTAACAACTGTTTCTCTGTCGTTTAGTTCTTCAACAAAGTGAGTTGGAATACCTTTAGTTTCAAGCATACGCATCATGCGGTTGCTCATGCGGTTATTAACAGAGCCCTTACCCAAAATTGTACCCTTTTTTTCGCCATTAAAAGCTGTTGCGTCGTCTTTATAAGACACAATGCAGTAGTTTTCATCGTTTGTTGCAAAAACTTTTTTTGCTTTACCTTCGTACATTTGAACTGATTTTTCCATTATATAATTGCTCCTTATTTATTAAATTCCGCTTCAATAGCCTTATTTTTTGAAAGAACTGTTTCAGTCGCCTTTGCTCTTGCATTAGTTAGTTTTTCCGCAAGTTCTTTATCCTCGATTGCAAGCATTTGAATTGCAAGCAGTGCCGCATTTACAGCGCCATCAACCGCAACTGTCGCAACGGGAATGCCCGAAGGCATTTGAACTGTCGCTAAAAGTGCATCCATGCCGTCAAAACATTTCGCTTTGATTGGGATACCGATTACAGGGAGAGTTGTGTTTGCAGCCAAAGAGCCCGCAAGATGAGCCGCCATGCCAGCCGCTGCGATGATAACACCAAATCCATTTTCTCTCGCTGTTGAAGAAAACTCTTTAGCTTCAACAGGTGTTCTGTGAGCTGAATAGACATGCATTTCAAAAGGCACACCATATTCTGCTAATGTATCGGCCGCTTTTCTAACCACCGGAAGGTCACTGTCGCTTCCCATGATAATTCCAACTTTTTTCATGTGAAAAAATCCTCCTAAAAGTAATAATACTTAATTAATAAAATAAATTCATAATTTTGGATATTATGTGACAAAATCCGTCAAAATATCGTCACATTTACATAATAAACGATAAGTCGCAAAACGTCAACATTTTATTAGAAATATTAAAATTTAAAATGGGTATTAACGCCAGTGTTTTATACGGCATAACATATAGAGAAGAGCTCTAAAAATATTATGGAGGTTTAATGTGAAAGATAATACCAATATGTGTGATTTATTTAAAGGGGAACTCCCCTCCTGTGCACCTCTCGCAATGGCATATGTGCCAATGCAACAATCCGCTTCCCCTATGTACGAGAGCGGAGAAGCACTTTGCCGAGGGACTCTTTTCCCAGCACTTGACTTGCCATTTATGAATATAGTCAACTGCGAAGATGCAGAAAAAACTCCACTAGTTGAACTAATGGCACTCGATTTTGTGTGCAATGAACTTTTACTGTACTTAGACACTCACAAGGACGACACAGAAGCTTTCGAAGCATATAAAGGATTTTTAAAACTCAGCTTTGAGGCAAGGCAAAAATACTGTGAAACTTATGGCCCACTTGGACATATTGATATGATGGAAATGGGCACTTTCACATGGCTAAATAATCCATGGCCTTGGGAATACATTGAAAATGAGTTTCCAACTCCCGAGCTTTAAATTGCGATTAGCTGACTAAAATTTGGAGGTCTATAATGTTTGTATATGAAAAAAAACTTCAATATCCCGTTAAAATCAAAAACCCAAACCCAGCACTTGCAAAATTCATAATATCGCAATATGGCGGCCCTGATGGTGAGCTGGGTGCGTCAATCAGATATCTAAGCCAACGATATGTCATGCCGTACAACGAAGTCAAAGGAATTCTCACTGACATAGGCACAGAGGAGCTCGGCCATCTCGAAATGGTCGGGACAATAGTACATCAACTCACAAGAAATATGACAACTCAACAAATAAAAGATTCAGGTTATGACTGCTATTTTGTCGACCACACAGCAAGCGTTTTTCCACAATTTGCCTCGGGTACACCGTTCACCTCTGCAACAATAGGCATCACCGGAGATGTTATCGCCGATTTGTCGGAGGATATGGCAGCAGAGGCTGCGACTGTATTTTAATGGAAATTTATACAATATTTCTAAAAATTACAACATTAAATAGCTTTTCATAAACATAAAAACCAATGACAAAATAGTCAAAATAGTGTATAATTATAAGATAATATTTTATAGAAAGAGGTTCTGTTTTGAGAAGTAATGATAGTTTAAAGCTGTATTTGCTTATTTTTGCGGCTGTTTTCCTAGCTTTTGACAGCATGGTTGCAACGCTTTTAACTTTTATTTTTTTAAATATACTACTAATGATTTTAGTAAACAACACCGCAGATAGTAAACTCCAAAGATTGGTCATGGTTACTAGCTACTCCTTCCTCCTTGCTGTCCAACTATGTTATACGATTTTTGTTGTAAGTGACAGAAATTATAGTGGATTTTTCAATCTGGTTGTCATGATTGTTTTGTATTTACTCCTTGCGTTTTCATTTTCATTGGAGCATTATTTAAGTGTGAAAAATTATCAAAAACACTTTTTCCATGATTCGAAAAATGCCACCGCCCTGCCCTTTAGCGACTTAGAAGCTTTCACCACCTTGATAAATAAGAAAAAATCATTGGTCGGCAAAACAGCAAAAATAATTACCCGCGAAAACATACTACATATGGTCGAAGAACTCCGAAGAAACGATTCATTTTCATACATAAACAACGGCACTTTAACAGATGAGTATTTCAAGCTTATGGATGAGTCAATTTCCGATTCCGCGGTGTATATCGTCCTATCTGATACAGGTAGTGTTCCCAGTCAAATTTTGTCACTTTTCACAGATAAGCAATATAACCACGTTTCGATTTCTTTTGATAGGCGCTTAAAAACTTTGATTAGCTATAACGGTGGTCAGAGGGTCAACCCACCGGGTTTAAACAGTGAAACTCTTGAGTTTTTCTCTAAAAAAGAAGATGCAATAATTTATATTTACAGGCTTGATGTCACACGTGAGCAAAAGCAAAAAATGATTGATAAGGTCAAAGAGATAAACGCCAACGGCAGTGCTTATAATATGCTTGGTTTAGTGCTGAAAAAATCTTATAAACCCAATATCATGTACTGCTCACAGTTTGTTTATACCTTACTCGAACATGCAGACGCTACGTATTTCAAGAAAAACACCTATGATGTAAAACCCACCGATTTAGTCGAGCTTGACTACCACAAAAAACTCAGATTTGAATATGAAATAAAATTCAACTAAGTCATAAGGTACAATCCCCCTTTCATACATTTAATTGTAAATTTGAAAGGGGGCTTTTCATTGGAAGTCGCGATTTATTGCAGACTATCTGAAGAGGATAAAAACAAAAATCACGAAAATGATGAGAGCAATAGTATAAAAAATCAAAAATCTATGCTATTAAACTATGCGAAAGAGCGAGATTGGACAGTTTTCAAAATATATAGCGATGATGATTATGCCGGCGCAGATAGAAACAGGCCACAGTTTAATATGCTATTAAAAGACGCAGAAAAATCCAAATTTGATGTAATTTTATGCAAAACTCAATCTAGGTTCACACGAGAATTGGAGCTTGTCGAGAAGTATTTACATGGACTTTTTCCTCTATGGGGGGTTAGATTTGTGAGTGTTGTTGACAATGCAGACACGGCAAACAAGGGTAACAAAAAGGCTCGTCAAATAAACGGATTGGTCAACGAGTGGTACTTAGAGGACATGTCGGAAAACATACGCTCCGTTTTGACGGACAGGCGATTAAATGGTTTTCACATAGGCTCTTTCGCACTATATGGATACAAAAAAGACCCTGAAAACAAAGGGCATTTGCTTATCGACGAAGAAGCTGCAAAAGTTGTAAAAGAAGTTTTTTCATTATTCTCAGATGGGGTGGGAAAGACGGCAATAGCGAGAATTTTAAACGAAAAAAATATCCCTAATCCAACCGAATATAAGCGTTTACAGGGTTTAAACTATAAGCAAGCGAAGAATAAAAATGGTACACTCTGGAAATATTTTTCCATTTCAGATATGCTTAAAAACCAAATATATATAGGCAATTTAGTGCAAGGCAAATACGGCAGTGAGTCATACAAAACAAAGAAAAACATACCCAAGCCAAAAAATGAGTGGATAATTTTTGAGGGCGCACATGAAGCAATTATTGACAAAGATTTATGGGAAAAAGTACAGTCAAGACTTGCACAAAATACACGCTCGTTTTCAGGTGGCACAGAGGGAATATTCGCAAGGAGAGTATTTTGCGAGAGTTGCGGTTACACCATGCGCTCCACAAAAAGTCATGGACTTCTTTACCTAAAATGTGGCACTAGGTATATGAGCAAAACCTCATGTGAGGGTGCATTTATATCTGTCAAAAAACTTGAAAACCAAGTGCTTAAAGAGCTAAACAAAAGGCAATATCAAAGCAATTTTGAGTTCTTAAGTCGTGAACTTCTGGATAGGTTCGTTGAAAAAATCGAGATAAGTAAGCGCACAGAAAGTCGTGTCAAGATTATTTGGAAATCCTAATTTTCCGTTTTATCGTCGCAGCAGAGCAAAAAGCTCGCACAACATATGACAATATTTTGAGGCTGAGTGACGACCCTGATGTGAACGATGTAATTAGATTTCTGCGTGAGCGCGAGATTGTGCATTACCAGCGTTTTGGCGAAGCACTGCGCATATCAACTGAAAAAATGGATCAAAAAAATGTATATTTTGTAAATCCAGCGTTTGATAAGTAATACCTATTTGAAAAATTTTCTATCATAAATTGCTCTATTTCGGGCAATATAATACCGAGGTGAGTGAGATAAAGAAGAAAAAAGGCTTAAAACGTGAGCAAATTTTGGATAAAAATATTAGATTAAATCCAGAGGACAGACCATGTCCTAACTTCGATCAAACAGGTATCACCTTGCAAAAATGTGCAAACAGTAAAGAAATGGGTATGCGTGTTGTCGATGATTGTGCGGAAGCTCATGAGATGTGATTAAGCGACATGAACCTTATATGCAAAAAGTTATTTAGCTTTTTGCATATTTTTTATTTTAACTATTGACTATTGAACAGTAGTCAGCTATACTGTTTATAGAACAGTAGAAAGGATGTGTACTCAAATGACAAAAAATCAATTTCTAAATAAGTTAAAAATTGGACTGTTTTTAAGGCTCCCCTACAAGCAGGCTAAAGAAACCATCACCCAATACAGAGAGTTTTTTGAAGAAAACAAAGACCGAACCGAAGAAGAATTGGTTGCAGAATGCGGTGATATTGACTTAATCATCGCTGAGAATAGCGGAAACCATTTGGATTTGTCTTGGATTAATGTGCGTTTATTCTGCATACTATTGATTATGTTTATGAATCGTACGGTCTTAGACAGAGGACTACTTAATTATGGTCATGCTGATTTTGACCTTTTCACTTCCATAGTAAGACTTATTGCTGCTTTCATTTTGGTTCTCGTATCAGTATTTGTAATTGGTCGAAAGCATGTCACAAAATCTGTCGAAACCTCCAAAATGGTAATAGTTTTTGCAATATTAAATGTAATTTTTGTAGCATTGGCACAGTATATTGTAAGCTATGAATTATTTGACGTGCTAATTTCCCCTGAGTACGACGGAGAACATTTTATTCTCAACTATAATAAACTGGCATTTTCACTGATACCTCATGCTTTTAATATTCTGGCATTTTTGGCTTTAGTCGCAACAATAAAATACGGAAAAACAGCTTTTAAATTTTTCATATTCAATATTTTTTCCATTCATTCAATTATGTTGATGTTCAGAGAAGCCAATTGGATAATTGACTATACAGCGTCTCAAACCGAGTTTGCCAGTCGCATTTTTGAGATTAGTGTGCGCTCTTTTATTGAAATGGCTGTAATTTTTATAGTTGTCTACTTTCTTGTTTTACTAACGTATAAAATTCATTTTTCAACTAGAAAAATATTTATTACTACAGCTTGGAGAGTTATTGTCGCTGTTATTGCTGCTATTTTCTTCTATTTTATATCTAATTTCAGTGGTTTTCGAGGGTATTTTAATTTTGAATTGTTTTTTAAAATACTAGTTTTCATTATAGTCAGTGTCACTTTCATTGGCTACAGCTACATTTTCGAGATGAAAAATCCACAAATTAATATAAAAAAATTGCAAATCATCAACATCTCAGTCGCTTTACTTACTTATGTCATCTTTGCTTTTCTTGTAAAAATCAGCTTTGAAAGTGCATTTACTAGTGGCTATTTCCCCTTCCTTGATGTTTACATAATTGTTCATATTATGTATATTTCTATAGCATTTATCGAATTGTTAAAGTTTGGTAAATACGCTTTCCCACTATTTATATTTAATTTATTTACAGCACAAACACTTTATTATTCATCCTATATCGCAGAAAAAAATATGGATTTTTCTGCTATATCAATGGAGGATGTCAACTCGCTGGTCTTTAAAATCTTTAGTACAAGTCTATTATCCATGTCATTAATTTATATTGCAGTTTCGCTGGTCCTGTTCTTATTAATTAAAATCCTCAGAAAAGTATTTTAGGGGGGTGTTTGTTTGATTGCTCAACTGAAAAAAGGAGTTCTTGAATTTTGCATACTCATGATAATCTCTAAGGGCGAATTTTATGGTTACGAAATCATGCAACGTATTACTTCCCTTTTCGACGGAACTAGCGAGCAGACAGTTTATTCAATACTGCGTCGTCTTTTAAGTGATGGTTTTACGGAATGTTTTTCGAAAAACATCTCAAGTGGCCCTCCACGAAAATACTACAGGCTCACAGAAAAAGGGATTGAATACCTTGAACAATGCCATAAAGATTGGAATAAGACCATAGACTGTGTTAATAATATAATTGAAAATTAGTCAAATAATCGGAACTTTTCATAAGAAAAGTTCCGATTTCGATTTTTTATATTACCGCTTGAGATAATTGAGAAACACTGTAAATTCCCAGAATTAAAAGCAACCCAAGTGCCGAAATTGTTATCTTTGCGTCCAACTCCTCCGGAACTTTATAGTAAACTTCTATACCGAAAATTGTTCCGGCAACAGCTCCCGCACACCAAAGGACAAGTAAATCAGGAGCAAAAACAGTTGTAAATCCAGCCGCCATAAGGTCTGATAAAACATACGCTAAAGCAGAAATAATTGCGATAAACAACGTATTTCTCTCACACTCCAGACCGTCCATTGAGAAAAAGTAGTAAAGAACCGCAGCTGTCAACGGTATTGCACCTATGCCCAAAAAGGCAGACGCGACACCTAAAACATAGCCGATAAACAGCCTTACAAGTGAGTTTTCAATGTAAAGTGTAGTTAAATTTTTCTTGCACAGTACAAAAACAATCACAGCAACATTAATCGTAAACAGCAAGCTCGTTTGAACTAGCGCGACATTTTCGGCATTGGCTAAAAATGTTTGACTTCCTACGAATCCTCCGATTAATGCGCCAATTACTAACATCCTTGTAACATTTCTGTTCATCGTTACTTTTTGTTTAACATTGCGCAAATACGCCGTCAAAGCCATAATAATTACAGCAATTGATGACAAAAACATCGCTCCGCTAGGTGATAAAAATCCAAAAACATCAAGCACAGGCTTTAATATCATACCTCCGCCGATACTGCTCAAAGCACCAACAGCAGACCCAAAAAAGGCGATTATAAACAAACTTAGCATTTAGTCTCCTTTCAAACCGTGCAAAAAGCACTAAACCAGTTTTTCTCCCAAAGCTCTTCCTGCTATAATATGGTAGTGCAAATGGAAAACCGTCTGCCCTGCATCACTGCCACAGTTTGAGATGACACGGAAACCACCTTCAAGCTTCTCCGCACGTGCAATTTCCGCTATAGCTTCAAAGCAATGTGCCACAATTTGGGAGTTCTCCGCTGATATTTCAGCCATTGAAGCAATGTGATTTTTCGGAATTACTAAAATATGGACAGGCGCAACAGGATTTATGTCGTGAAAAGCATATACATGTTCATTCTCAAAGACCTTTTTTGATGGAATTTCACCTGCCGCAATTTTACAAAAAATGCAATCTGCCATTGTCATAACCTCCGTAATTTATTTTAATTTCTCAACAACAAAATCGTCAACAGCCGCTAATGCGTTATCAAGCTTAATGACATCTGTTCCGCCACCCATAGCGCTGTCAGGCTTTCCGCCGCCTTTACCGCCACAAATCGGCATAATGTTTTTGATAATATCGCCGGCTTTAATTCCACGCGCAATCGCCTCTTTACCGCAAACTGCAAGCATGGATATTTTACCCTCAACAACAGTCGCAAGAACAGCAATGATTTTTTCATCCTTATCCTTTAGGAAGTCACCCATTTTACGTAGGTCGCTTGGGTCTAAGTCTGTTCTTGTTGCTGTAATAATGTGTAAATCTTCAATATTTTTCGCCGCATAAAGAACTCTGTCGACGTCGCCTGAAATCGCCTTGTCTTTCAATCTGTCTACTTCACGGCGAAGTTCTTTCATTTCAGAAGCGTTTTGCGCTATTTTTTCTACTAACTCGAATGGTTTTGCTTTCATCAAGGCAGCAGCATTAAATAGCATTTTTTGATTTTTATTTAGTCTTTCAAGTGATTCAAGCCCTGTTGAAGCTTCAATTCTTCTAACACCGGATGCAACAGAAAATTCACTTTGAATATAGAAAACGCCAACTTTTGCAGTATTATCCAAATGTGTACCACCGCAAAGCTCAACAGAATGTCCACCCATGTCTACAACACGCACGACATCACCGTATTTTTCGCCAAATTGCGCCGCTGCGCCTTTGGACTTAGCGTCGTCAATCGCCATTTCTTCGACATTTACAGAGTATCCCTCTAAAATCGCTCCGTTAACTATTGCGCTAACTTGAGCTAATTCTTCGGGTGTCATCGCCGAGAAATGTGTAAAGTCAAATCTCAGTTTGTCTGGCTCGACCAATGAACCCGCTTGTTGTACATGGCTTCCCAAAACTTGTTTTAGTGCCGCATGTAGCAAGTGGGTTGCACTATGTGCTCTCATAATCGCCTTACGTCTGTTAGTGTCAATGCTGACTGTAACTTTTTCTCCAACACAGATTTCGCCATTTTTGACCACACCATAGTGCATGAATTTTCCGCCCTTGTTCTTTTGAACATTGTTAACTTCAAATGTGAAGTTTGGCTTTTTAATAGTTCCGTGGTCGGCAACCTGACCGCCCATTTCAGCATAAAGTACTGATTTATCAAGCACCAAAATCGCCTCTACACCAGAAGCAATTACATGGTGGAATTCTTCATCCGCAACAATTGCCAAAACCTCGGCTTCTGTTTCATTTTTATCATAGCCAACAAAAGTTGTTTCGGGCATGTCAGAACCAAACTCTAACCCAGCCCAACCAAGGTCGCCCAAGGCTTCACGAGCTTTTCTCGCTCTCGCTCTTTGCTCTTCCATGAGTGCTGTGAATCCGTCGCTGTCCACAGTCATTTCCTGTTCTTCAAGCATTTCGATTGTTATATCGAGTGGGAATCCATAGGTATCGTAAAGTTTAAAGGCATCAGCGCCTGAGAATATAGTTTCACTTTTTGCTTTGTGCACAGCAAGCATGTCAGAGAAAATTTTAAGTCCACCATCGATAGTCTTAGCAAAATTCTCTTCTTCCGCTGTAATAACACGGACAATATAATCTTTTTTCTCAGCCAAATCAGGGTATGCGCTCTCATTCTCACGGATAACAATACCGCAGACATCAAATAGGAATGGGTCGTTAACACCCAATAATTTTCCATGGCGAGCCGCACGACGAAGCAGACGGCGTAGGACATATCCCCTGCCCTCGTTAGATGGCAACACTCCGTCGCAAATCATCATGGTTGAAGCACGAATATGGTCGGTGATAACACGAAGAGAAACGTCAGTTTTTGCGCTGTCTCCATATTTTGCACCTGTTAATTCGCTTACTTTATTTGTAATATTCATAACAGTATCAACATCAAAAAGTGAGCCGACATCTTGACATACAACCGCAAGACGCTCAAGTCCCATACCTGTATCGATATTTTTCTGGTCAAGTTCTGTGTAATTACATTGGCCGTCATTGTCAAATTGTGTGAAAACATTGTTCCAAACTTCGATATAACGGTCACATTCACAACCTACTGTGCAGTCCGGCTTTCCGCATCCATGTTTTTCGCCTCTATCATAGTAGATTTCAGAGCAAGGACCGCAAGGGCCTGAACCATGCTCCCAGAAATTGTCCGCTTTTCCGAATTTAAAAATTCGTTCCGGCGCAATTCCCATTTTCTTGTTCCAAATTTCGAAAGCTTCATCATCTTCAAGGTATACAGATGGATAAAGTCTTGATGGGTCGATTTCCAAAACTTCAGTCAAAAACTCCCATGACCAAGCAATGGCTTCATTTTTAAAATAATCACCAAAAGAAAAGTTTCCGAGCATTTCAAAATATGTTCCGTGTCGAGCAGTTTTACCGATATTTTCTATATCACCGGTACGGATACACTTTTGGCAGGTGCAAACTCTAGTGCGCGGTGGCACAGCTTCACCTGTAAAATATGGTTTCATCGGCGCCATTCCTGAGTTAATCAGAAGTAGTGATGCGTCGTTTTGAGGTACTAAAGAAAAGCTTGGCAGAGCAAGGTGACCCTTGCTTTCAAAAAAGCGTAGAAATTTGTCTCTAAGCTCGTTAAGTCCATAATATGGCATATTGATATCACTCCACAATTTTATTTTACACAATACTAAATATTTTAACTTTTTTAGTGGAAAAAGTCAAGGGATTGCGACCCTTTTCGTCAATTTTGTCGTACAAAATTTCAAATTCATGTTATAATGTTAATTAATAATGTTAAAGGAGGGTATATTTTTGAGCTATTGCATCATTTGTGACATTCCTCAATTTGAAAATATCGACTTTTTCAGGGCTTATATACCAGAAACAAGGTTAGACGAAATAGCTAGCAAGCCCCTTTCACGACAGCTCGAAACACTTACAGCCGAAGCGATTTTAAGGCTAAAACTCTCGGAAAAATACAACATTTTACCAACAAAAATTGAAATAAAAAGAGACGAAAACGGTTGCCCAAAATCCAATTTATGTGAAATTTCTATCGCACATACCGATGGTTCGGTTGCCATTGCTTTTTCGGATTTTCCCATAGGTGTCGATATAGAGAAAATACGAAAAATTCGTGCTCTAGCCGGTAAAAAAATTTTTACTGATAATGAATTAAGCATTATAGGTGATGCCGTAGAGCATAAATTCTGGGAAATCTGGACCAGAAAAGAGGCTTTTGCAAAGTCGGACGGCAGAGGCTTGAGTTCTGATTTAAAGTACTCTGATACACTCACCAGCCCTCTCTCAAACAAGTTGTACACAGAAAAATTTGATGAGTTTATAGTCTCAGTTTACAGCAGTGAAGTGCCAACAATCGAGCGTTTAAGTTCAACCAATATTTTTATTCGATAGTGCTTTTTCAGCCTCATTGGAAGTTAATTCAATTATTTCACCACATTTTAAGTCTTTGGGGAGATATAACTCCCCTATCGACAGCCTATGTAATGAAGACACTTTGCTTCCGCAAGCTGCAACCATTCGCTTAACTTGATGGTATTTCCCCTCAAAAATCGTGATTTCACATGTTGTATTAGATAAAATTTCAATCCTTGCAGGGAGGCATTTTGTTCCGTCAGCAAGCTCCACGCCTTTTTCAAATTTTTCCACTACATCACTTACAAATGTTCCCATATGTGTTGTTAAATAAACCTTTGGAACATGTTTTTTGGGGGATATTACTTTGTGAGTAAAATCTCCATCATTTGTCAAAATCAAAAGTCCTGTGGTGTCTTTATCAAGTCGACCAACGGGAAAAAGCTTTAGATTTTTCAGTTCATTTGGCAATATATCAAGCACTGTTTTTTGCTCTCTGTCCTCTGTCGCTGTGATTATTTCCGTAGGTTTATTCATTACAAAATAGCGTAGTTTTTCTTCGACTATGAGCTTGCCTTCCACACGAATTTGTTGTAAATCACAGTCAAATTTCATGTCAGCTGACTTGCAAACCACTCCGTCAACTGTAACTTTTCCAGATTTTATTAGCTTTTTAGCTTCGCTACGTGTTGCTAGTGCAGCGTCTGTTATTATTTTATCCAGTCTTCTAATTTCCATATGTCCCTCAATAATTTGTAATACAACCCTATTTTTGAGAATATACTATCTTCAAGAGAGCAAATTTTTTACTCTGATAGGGGGATATTTATGTTTTTTACAATTAAGTTTTCAAAAAAAATTGCTGTTTCCGTTGTCCTCGCTGTAGCCCTTCTTTTTATTGCTTTAATTTTTATCTTTAGTGGCTCTGAGTCCGCCGAAGCTCTAGGCAAGAAAAAAATTACTGATTTAGACAGCCGTTTGGACTATTTGTCCAGTCTTGAAATCGAAGTCGATCCAGAAACCGAAAGTTACCAGAAAATTCTTATCCCACAAGAGTTTTCAGGTGTCTTTATGGAGTATAATAAGCTCCAAAAATCTCAAGGTTTCGACTTAGAAAAATTGGCAGGAATCGAAGTTGATATGTATACATATGTAGTGACAAATTTTGATTCAAAGGAAACCGTTATCGCTGTAATCTTTGTACATAATAGCGAGGTTGTCGGCGGAGATATTCATTCTACTACATTAAATGGTTTTATGCAAGGCATTAAGAAATAATTAATATTTTAAATAATCATTTAGCTTATAAACATAAAAAAGGCTGACGTCACCGTCAGCCTTTAAGTTTAATTATTCGTTGATTTCGATAACAACGCCTGAGCCTACTGTACGGCCACCCTCACGGATAGCGAAACGAAGACCCTTT
>CAYJLH010000019.1:0-37746 GCA_964370925.1 uncultured Oscillospiraceae bacterium
TGTATTCTGTGAAATCTGCATTTGTATATTGACCTGAATATAGGTTGTTTACAAGTGCGCGAGTTCCTTGGTCACCACCTTGACCACCGCAGTATACGATAGCTGGAGTTATAGCAACGCCTGAATCACGAATAGCTTCAAGAGCTAGTAGGAAGTTTTCTGTTGTCCATGTGCGAGTTTCTTCGTCGATATATTGAAGTGCGCCTGCAGCTTCAAACATGTCGTAGTTAATTGCCATTGTGTGAGTTGTCATAGCTAGAGGCATTTCATAGAAAATTCCCTCAGGGCTTCTGCAAGCATTTACAACAGCAGGGCTAACTGCTTCGATATCAGCAATAACTTCGTCTGTCCAAAGGTCAGAAAGGTCAACCATTTTACCGGCCGCACCCCAGTTTGCAACTAGGCGCTCTGGGCCTTCCATGATGATGTCAGGAGTTGTTTCGCCGTTGATAGCGGACATAACTTGGTCATCACCTGATGTATAGTCTAAGTACTCAACTTTGACAGTAATTCCGGGGTTTGCCGCTTCGAAATTATCAATCATTGCGTCGGCAGTTGGAGCTGTTCCGCCCCAAGTACCTATTGGGTATGTCCATAGTGTGATTTCAACATCGCCCTCAGTTTCACCGTCTGTGTCAGGTGTATCTGGAGTTGTTGTGTCGCCGCCTTCGGCTTCGGGAGGTGTTGACTCAGTTTCGGGTGCGGGGTCGCCACCACAAGCCGCTAAGCTGAATGACATCGCCAGTGCTAGAATCAATGCAAGAATTTTTTTCATTTTTGTTCCTCCTAGTTGTGTTTTCTTAGACAAAATATCTAAGTTAGTCTAATCACAATACCATTTTTTTGTAATATTGTCAATTATAAATGGAAGATTTTTTCAAAAATATGAATTTTTTAATAATATTACAAATCAAGATATAAAATTTCATGTATAATGTATAATGAAAATTATTTTCACAAAAGTAAAAATATACCAATTAAACTCAAAGCACAACAAAAAACACCGACCTCCAGATAGTTAAATTTCAGTTCTAACTTTTGGAGGTCGGTATAAATTTAGCAGATTTTGACTCAATTTTCTGACTCGCTTATGAGCGTCGCCTTTATCGCTTCTTGTTCTAAATGTGGCAAAAGATTTTCGGGAAATACATTGGTAATCATCATCTTACCATCTATGTCGGTGAACGCATAAGTTACATAAGCGTCTTCGCCCTCTGTCGAATAATAGGTGAAATATCCCTCTGCTGCATCATGACGTGTATTAAAAGGCTGTGTCCCACCGTAAAATTCTTTAAGTTCTTCTAGTGTTTTGCCGTAGCAGTCAAAAGTTGTGAAAAGCTCTGCAAGCTCGGCTGTTGTATGTACCGGTTCATCGTGATAAAGGTGTGGTTCTTCTGTGAACTCACCTTTTTTTATAGCAAACTTTTCAGAAAGAGCCTCATATCTCGCAAGTTCATAGTAGAAAATTCCACTTTCTCCAGTTGTTTTGTCATCGAGATAATATGTTGCAGACAATATGCCGTTTTTGAGTGTTGGCGCATAGGTAATAGCACTTTCATCAGGCATTGGAGCGCCATTAAAGCCAGCTTCATCATTTATAATTGGATAAAACGTATCTTCCTTAACATCTACATGAAAATATGCTACAGGAACAATATTCGAAGAGCTTAGTATTACTTCTAACACAAAGTAATACTCACCCTCGTCGCTATGTGAAATAATTGCTTGTGTTTCATAAGTACCATTCAACTCAGGTTCGGTAACATACTCTGAAATTGTGCATGTGCCATACCAGATGGACTGCACAACAGCAGGGTCTGATATATAATCAACATACCTCATCGGTGAGGTGCTGTCAACCGGCGGTACAAATTCGAGTTCTTCATAGGGTGTGCGCTCTGTGCTGTCGGGGTTATATTCAAAAATATAGGTCTCTTCACGGTCAGTTTCGTAAAGTGTAATCACTCCATCTTCTAAGGAAAAGTCGAATTTTAAAATCTTAGTTTCAAAATAAGCCTCCTTATAGTCGTCAATAAGCTCCAATTGCTCCACTGGGTAAACTTCGCTACCTAGTACAAGTTCAATTTCGTCATTTTCTAAAATATAGATATAATCGTCCTGCATTTTTCTAATTGCTAAGTCATCTTCATTAATTTCTTGGTCAAACCTTTGAACTTTTACAAGCTCATATCTGCCCGTGATTTCGGTTGGGATTTCTTTGACATCCTCTTCGGGGTTTTCGTCACTACCCTCATCCCTAGTGTCAGTCAAATCCAAAAATGCATCCTTAAGGTCATTTTCTTCGCCACCGCAAGCTGTGGTTGCAAGTAACAAAACAGATAGTAAAATAATAAGTAATTTTTTCATAACAAATATCCTTTCCATTTTTATAATCATTACAAGGTAAAATTGGAAATATTAACTCCCCTTTGATTTGATTATATAGATATAGACTTATTATGTAAATGTGCCGTTTGGCACATTTACATCAGCTTGTCGAGAAAGTCCTTTGGGACTTTTCGAGCAAGCTGCCGATGATAATTTTTAGTAAAAAATTATGCCTTACGGCTCATTTTCGTGCATTACGCACATGAAAATGACATCGGTTTATCCAATTCGAGGAGGACTTTGCCCCCTCGAGCTCCCCCGAAAAGAGGTTTTTCTACAGTTTAATGTAAATGTGCCGTTTGGCACATTTACATTTATTTGACTGTTGGTTAAAATTATTTTATTATAATATGTATAAATCTGAAATTTTTAGGGTGATTATATGAAAAACAAAGAAGAAAAAGTTCTTAAGGAGAAAAAAGGAAATAAAATCTTTGAAAACATTTCGAGTGGTGCATCAAAAGTCGGTTTGGGTATAGTTGACGGAGTTGGCACAGCTACAAGTAAAGCCTCAGAAACTGTGCTAAATGCACTGGATGTCAACGGTGACGGGGAGCTGGATGTGCAAGATATCATCACCCTAAGCCTGAGAATTAATGGCGTTTTAGTCGACAGAGCTGAGTTTTTGAGGGAAACACTCACAGAAATTTATCCTGACGATGTTGTAAACTCTGCAATTTCGAACACTCCACAAATTGCCGAAATTCCACTAAAAAAACTAAACAAAATAGCAAATAAAATTTCTAAGCAAAAAAATAAATTCCTAACCGGAGTTGTTACAAGATTCGTCATGCCAAAAAAAGTTTCTGCGATTGCATCTATACCTACGGAAATAACTATGTACTATGCACACGTACTTTACACAATTCAAAAATTAATGTATCTCTATGGCTTCCCACAAATCAAGAATGAAAATGAGAGTAATGAACTACCTTCGGAGACGATAACGATTTTTTCTATATGCATTGGAACTATGTACGAAGTCGATGGCGCGAGTGAAGCCCTGAAAACAATTACAAGTGGCATATCTTCGGGTGTTGACAGTGAGAATATGAAAGAAATTCTTCAAAGTGACGAATGTACAAAAGCGATGAAAAATACAAACAGGTGGTTTGCGATAAGTATAGCCAGAGGTGTTTTGGGTAGCGTTGCAAAGAAAACTGTTCCCGTGGTGGGAGAAATTGTCGGTGGTGTTATAGCTTCGGATGTGTTGGGAACAGACTTCGATGCCCTAAAAGACACGTTTGCGGAAACTGCACTTTGCGCACAAAATCTAGAAGTTTGATGACACAAAAATTTTTATATTCATGAAAAATATTTATAATTTAGTTTTGTGTTGACAATTTGCGCTTATTGTGTTACGATAGACAAAATTCAATATGATAAACCGTTGAAGCGGAGATAAAAATAAGAAAAGAACTCACAGAGAGTCAGGGCTGGTGTAATCCTGACAGTAACTGCTTATTAAATGGACCGCTGAGGGCTTGGCCAAAAGGTGAAAACCTGAGTATTCCAAGACGTGTTGGCTTACGTGAGTAGTCGGAAATGTGTTTGCATTTCGCTGAGTGTACAGGGACATTCCCTGTAAATCAAGGTGGTACCACGGGTATTTTTAAATTCTCGTCCTTGACAGATTTATTTCTGTCGAGGACTTTTTTTATTCAAAAATGGGAGGTAGTTATGAAAACTTTGGAGGAAATTAAAATAATTCTTGAAAGTGGAGATTTCAAATCAGTTCCAATAACAAAAACGATAGACTTATCTTGCGATACAATAGAAATTTACAAAAAGCTCAAAAATATTAGCAAAAATGTATTCATATTAGAATCATGTGAGGACAACAAGAATCTTGGGCGATATAGTTTCTTAGGCTTCGACCCAATTTTAGAAATAACGGCAAAGGACGGAGTTGTTAAAATCAACTCAGCTATGACAATTGAAATTAAAGATGCGACTCCCCACAAATATATTAGGCAGATTTTAGATGGGAGAAAAAGTCCGAAAATTGAAAGTCTACCTCCATTTACAGGTGGCTTGGTTGGGTATTTTTCCTATGATTTTATAAAATACAGCGTACCAAAACTTAAGCTTAATGCGAATGACGAAGAGAACTTTAATGATGTTGATTTAATGCTTTTTGATAAAGTCATTGCGATAGACAATCTTGAAAATAAAATAATTTTAGTAGTTAATATCACAACTGAGAATCTCGAAAAAAATTACAACAATGCTCTTTTAGAACTCGTAAAAATGCAAAATATTATAGAAAATGGCGAAACTTTAACAGAAGAAAAAGGAAAACTCTTATCTGAACTAAAGCCGACCTTTGAAAAAGCGCAATTCATGGATATGGTTAAAAAAGCCAAAAATTACATTTTCGAGGGTGATATCTTCCAAGTTGTGTTGTCAAACCGACTTTCTGCAAATTTCAGCGGAAGCTTGATTGACATTTATAAAAAACTGAAAAAGAAAAATCCATCACCCTACATGTTTTATTTTTCAAGCAATGATATCGAAATGGCTGGGGCATCTCCTGAAACTCTGGTGAAAGTTTTGGATAAAAAAGTAATGACATACCCACTGGCCGGAACGAAGCCCAGAGGCAAAACAGCAGAGCTTGACACAATTCTTGAAAAGGAACTACTATCCGACGAGAAAGAAATAGCTGAGCATAATATGCTAGTTGATTTAGGTAGAAATGATATAGGTAAAATCAGTGAATTTGGTACAGTAAAAGTTGAAGAATATATGAAAATTCTAAAATTTTCGACAGTTATGCACATAGGCTCAACCGTTACTGGAACAGTCAAAAATGACAAAGATGCTCTTGACGCAGTTGACGCAATTTTACCAGCTGGCACATTATCCGGTGCTCCTAAAATTCGTGCTATGGAAATCATTGATGAGCTTGAAAATGAAAAACGTGGTGTTTATGGTGGAGCAATCGGATATTTAGATTTTAACGGAAACATCGATACATGCATAGCTATACGACTTGCATTTAAGAAAAATAATAAGATATTTATTCGTTCAGGAGCTGGAATTGTTATGGACTCTGATCCAGCTAGCGAGTACGATGAGTGTATAAATAAAGCAAAATCAGTTGTTTCAGTATTGGAGGAGTGAAAATGGTATTAATAATAGATAATTATGACAGTTTTTCATATAATTTATATCAAGCTGTGGGTGAAATAAATCCCGATGTTATAGTTATAAAAAATGATGAAATGACAGTTGAGCAAATAGATGCATTAGCACCAACACACATAATTTTATCCCCAGGGCCAAAAAGACCAAAAGATGCCGGCGTTTGCCTTGACGTAATAAAAGAGCTCCACACAAAATATCCTATGCTTGGAGTTTGTTTAGGTCATCAATCAATTTGCCAATCTTTCGGTGCAACAATCAGCTATGCAAAAGTACTTATGCATGGGAAACAATCTAAAATAGAATATACCGACAGCATTTTATTCAAAGGAATAGAGGGCGAAGTTTTAGTTGCAAGATATCATTCCTTGGCAGCGCTCGAAAGCACTTTGCCAAGCGAACTTATTATCACAGCATCCACTCAAGACGGAGAAATAATGGCAGTTGAACACACAAAATTTCCCGTCTTTGGGGTTCAGTTTCATCCGGAGTCAATATTAACTCCGTGTGGAAAAACACTAATCAAGAATTTTTTGGAGGTAAACAATGATTAAAGAAGCAATAATAAAATTATTAAATAAAGAAAATTTAACATCAGAGCTTGCCTATGATGTCATGGATGAAATCATGAGTGGTAAGACCACAGATGTTCAAATTGGCTCATATTTAACAGCACTTGCTATGAAAGGTGAAACTATAGAAGAAATCGTAGCTTCTGCAAGGAGTATGCGCACACATGCCACGAAGCTATTAAATGACAAAGATGTGCTTGAAATTGTTGGCACAGGTGGTGATAGCTCGAATTCATTTAATATTTCAACAACATCTGCAATAGTTTTAGCTAGCGCAGGAATTCCGGTTGCTAAACATGGTAATAGAGCTGCTTCAAGCAAGTGTGGCGCCGCCGATGTACTCGAAGCCTTGGGAGTAAAAATTGATATAAGCCCAGAAAAAAGTATGCAATTACTCGATGATATAGGGATATGTTTTCTATTCGCACCCTTGTATCACGGCGCAATGAAAAATGTTGCTCCTGTGCGAAAAGAACTGGGTGTTAGGACAATTTTCAATATTTTAGGCCCACTTTCTAATCCTTTGGGTGCTAGTATGCAACTCATGGGAGTGTATGACGAGAGCCTCGTAGAGCCTCTTGCAGAAGTTTTAACCCAGCTTGGAGTCAAGCGTGCTATGGTAGTTTATGGAACGGATGGACTCGATGAAATTTCTATTTCAGCACCAACAAAAGTTTGTGAAATTCGCAATGGTTGGTATAAAACTTATGAAATAGACCCAATAGAACATAGATTTTATCTATATGACAAGTCGGATTTACTCGGCGGTACTGCACAGGAAAATGCCGAAATTACAAGAAAAATTCTGTGTGGTGAACAAGGAGCAAAACGTGATGCAGTCGTTTTAAACTCAGCGGCGGCATTATATATCTCAAGAGACGACTTAACTTTAAAAGAGGCGATTAAGGAAATCGAGGGAATTTTAGACAGCGGAAAAGCTATGGCAAAACTTGATGAATTTATTAAGTTTTCAAACAGTTAGGAGGGCTTATTTTGATTTTAGGTGAACTTTCCGATTTTGCAAAAAGCAGAGTTTTATCAGATAAAAAAATTACTTGCTTAAAAGACATAAAAGCCATGGCGCTGAACATGTCCAAAGGGAGTTTCAGATTTGAAAAAGCTTTAAAAGCTGATTTTCCAAGCCTTATTTGCGAGGTGAAAAAAGCTTCACCATCTAAGGGAATTATCTCTGAAAATTTCCCATATTTGAATATTGCAATAGACTATGAGAAAAGTGGAGCAAGCTGTATTTCTGTACTAACAGAGCCAAAATGGTTTTTAGGAAGCGATAAAATTTTCCGAGAAATCAGAGAAAAAGTAGCTCTTCCGATGTTAAGAAAAGATTTTACAGTCGATGAATATCAGATTTATCAGGCAAAAGCCATGGGTGCAGATGCGGTTTTGTTAATCGTTTCAATTTTAAGTGAAGAACAAATCGTGCAATACTTAGAAATTTGCGATAATTTGGGCATATCAGCACTTGTAGAAACACATGATGCACAGGAAATACAAATTGCAAAAAAATGTGGTGCTAGAATAATCGGAGTTAACAACCGAAATTTAAAGAACTTTACTGTAAACCTGAATAATTCAACCGAGCTAAAAAGCTTCATTCCAGATGATGTGATTTATGTCGCAGAAAGTGGAATTTCAACACCCGACGATGGAATAAAGCTTGCAAAAAACGGTGCAAACTCGCTTTTAATAGGCGAGGCATTAATGCGCTCCGAGAATATACGACACTTTATCCAAACGATTAAGGAGTATGATTATGAGCAAAATTAAAATTTGTGGTCTTTTTCGTGAAGTAGATATAGAGTATGTAAACACCACAAAACCCGATTTTGCTGGATTTATAATCGACTTCCCAAAAAGCCACAGGAGCATTGATTTTGACACAGCAAAATTTTTGATTTCACAGCTTGATAAGAGTATAAAATCTGTGTGTGTTTTCGTAAATAAGCCCATTGAATATATAAAAAAATTTGCTGAAATTTGCGATGTAGTTCAACTCCACGGCAGTGAGGACAATGATTTTATTCAGAATTTACGTGAAAAAATGCCAAATGTCACAATTTGGAAAGCTTTTAAAATCAGAAGTTCTCACGATTTAGATATAGCAAAAAGCACTATTGCCGATATGGTTTTACTTGATAATGGATATGGAACAGGCGAGGTTTTTGATTGGGGTATAATTGAAAATTTTGATAAAAATTTCATCTTAGCGGGTGGAATAAGCATAGAAAACATTAAAACTGCTATAGAAAAATTCAATCCATACGCAGTCGATTTGAGCAGTAGTGTTGAAACAGAAAAAGTAAAAAATTTCGAGAAAATAAAAGATATTGTAAATACAGTTAGGAGCTGAGGAAATGAATAATACAAAATTTGGAGTTCACGGCGGACAGTACATACCTGAAACCTTAATGAATGCCGTGATAGAGCTTGAAAAAGCATATAATTTTTATAAAAATGACGCAGAATTTAACAGAGAACTTTCCGAATTATTAAACGAATATACAGGTCGCCCGTCAAGGCTTTATTATGCTAAAAAAATGACAAAGGACCTTGGTGGTGCAAAAATTTATTTAAAAAGAGAAGATTTGAACCACACAGGTTCACACAAAATCAATAATGTATTGGGTCAAGTTCTTCTAGCACATAAAATGGGTAAAACAAGGGTTATCGCCGAAACCGGAGCTGGTCAACACGGTGTTGCAACAGCAACAGCCGCGGCACTTTTCGGCATGGAATGTGAAATTTTCATGGGTAAAGAGGACTGCGAAAGACAGTCGCTTAATGTGTATAAAATGGAGCTTTTAGGAGCAAAAGTAAATCAAGTTACCAGCGGAACAGCCACGCTAAAAGACGCAGTTTCTGAAACTATGCGTGAGTGGACATCAAGAATTTCAGACACACATTATGTTCTGGGTTCTGTAATGGGGCCTCATCCATTTCCAACTATTGTTAGAGATTTTCAAGCAGTTATTTCAAAAGAAATCAAAGAGCAATGCATAGAAAAAGAGGGAAAACTGCCTGATGCCGTCATTGCTTGCATTGGCGGAGGCTCGAATGCAATCGGAGCTTTTTATAACTTTATCGGGGATAAAGACGTAAAACTTATAGGCTGTGAGGCAGCAGGTCGAGGTGTTGATACTGCTGAGACAGCGGCAACAATAGCCACAGGTAAGCTTGGAATTTTCCACGGCATGAAAAGCTATTTTTGCCAAGATGAGTATGGGCAAATCGCACCTGTTTATTCAATTTCCGCGGGGCTTGATTACCCAGGAATAGGACCTGAACACGCTAATTTACATGACATAGGACGAGCTGACTATGTAGCTATCACTGATGATGAATCAGTGGAAGCATTCGAATATTTGTCAAAAATCGAGGGAATTATTCCGGCGATTGAAAGCGCTCATGCAATTGCTCACGCAATGAAAATCGCACCTAAAATGAACAAAGAGCAAATCATTGTAATTAATTTATCGGGCAGAGGCGACAAAGATTGCCTATCAGTTGCACGACACAAAGGAAAGGAAATTTCAGAATGAGCAGAATAACGAAAGCTTTTGAAGATAAAAAAGCCTTTATACCATTTATAACCTGTGGCGATCCAAATCTAAATACTACGAAAGAGCTGATTTACACACTCGAAAAAGCTGGTGCTAGTATAATTGAATTAGGTATCCCCTTTTCCGACCCTACTGCCGAGGGAATTGTAATTCAGTCTGCAAATATCCGTGCATTGAGCAACAATATTACAACAGACAATATTTTTGATATGGTAGAAACTCTTGAGGTGAAAGTTCCACTGGTTTTCATGACATATGCAAATATTGTTTACTCTTACGGGATAGATAAGTTCGCAAGAAGATGCAAGGAAATTGGCATGAGTGGTATAATTTTACCCGACATTCCATTTGAGGAAAAAGAGGAGTTTTCTAAAATTTTCGAGGAACAAGGAATTGATTTTATATCTCTTATTGCCCCTACTTCAAATGCGCGAATTAAAAATATCGCAAAAAATGCCAGTGGATTTATCTATCTTGTTTCCTCATTAGGTGTTACGGGAGTAAGGCAAAATATAGCAACAGATATTGATAGCATGGTGAAACTTGTAAGAGAAGAAACACATTTACCCGTGGCTGTTGGTTTCGGAATTTCAACACCTGAGCAAGCGGAGAAAATGTCTGAAAAAGCTGATGGCGTTATAGTCGGCTCTGCAATTGTAAAAATTATTGAAAAGCATGGCGAAAACTCTTGCGTTGAAGTTGAGAAATTTGTAAAAAGCATAGTTGGTGCAATTGATAAAAAACTCTAAGATTAGCACAGCTTTCATGTGATAAGACGAAAAAATTACACCCTCCATTATACAAACAGTTATTAAACCAGATGTATAATTTTGAGGTGTAATTTTTTCATGTATTTATTTTGAGGCTTTTGCTACAGCCAAGTTAAAATTTAGCTATAGTTATCTAATGCTCCTTTAGCATTTACTGAATTTGTGCTGTTCGCTTTGTTAATAACTCTCATAAGGACAAGAGAAGTAATTGCACCGACAACAGCAGAAGCAGCAGCTAGCATAAAGATATAAGAGTATGCAACTTCAGGTGGGTTTTGGTCAAGCCAGTTACCTATTAGGATATAAACGAAAGCATCAGGTGAACCACCGAATGAAGTTATAATAGCAACAGCTGAACCTGTAAGTTCCATTGGGACTTTTGCTTCTGATAGTGTAGCAAAATAGATACCACGGTTTACAGATAGTAGTACAACAGCTACCAATGTAATCGCAACAGCAGGCATGAGCATTCCAGCAGATATTGGCGTGAATATCAATATACCGGCACAAATTGCCATTATTAAGAATGCGACGAACATTGTTCTACTTGTTCCGACCTTATCAGCAGTAAATCCACCGATAGGTGCACCAATAATTTTAGTAGCGTGAGTTCTAATCATACTGATAGTCGCTGTGAAGGCTGCTGTCGCACCCAAAAGCTCTAGGTATGGTGTAACATAGCTAATCGCACCGAAGAATAGCATTGTGCAGAAGAAGATGATAGTGATAAGCCACACAGGACCATTTTTAAGCGCTTGAACAAAAGTACCGCCTTTTTTGGCTTCACCTTTTGCAGTAGCAGGTTTTTCTTCTTTTGGTGGATCTCTTAGAATGATAAATGCTAATACACCAGCTATAACAGTTACCCATGAATAAATAAGAATAACAGAACGAAGAGCGTCAACACCTTCGCCAAGTCTTCTAAAAATAACTTGAACAACAACAAGGCTTATCGCAAGAGAAGCAACACCACGACCGCCTTCGAGTAGACCATAAATTTTTCCTTGCTCTTTGTCAGTACCTAATGAACGAGTCATTTTAATCATAGCCGTCCAGAAAAGCATAGCAGTTGACATAGACCAGAAAATGCTGATTGCTAGTGCTATTGGATATGCTGGGAATGTTTGAAACAAGAAGCCCGCTAAACCGGTGGCAAGAAGGCCGACTGTAATAATCATTCTATTAGAAAACTTATCGCATAACCAACCACCTGGGAAGTAGAAGAACATCATGAATAGGCCAAACAAGCTCATCATAGTTCCCAGTTGTTCATTTGTTACCTGAAACGCCTCTAACATCGCACTGTAATAATCCCAGCGCATGTATGGTAGGAGGTATATAGTTGAAGCTGAGAAAACGAGAACAGCTAGTTGTAGCCATCTGTTAGGTGCCTTTTTAGTATTAGTCATAACAAAACTCTCCTTATAACTCTAATTTTCTTTAATTTTCTTTTTATTGTCCTATGCAAGCGTCAATTTTTGCAACCTCAGCATCACTAACTCCGAAATCTTTCATAATTTCTTTCATTTTAGCAATGACAGCTGGGTCATTTTCTGGCATCTTGTAGGTGTCCATGAGGTAATTTAATCGTTTTTCGATGTTAACCATAAACTGTTGAGGATTATCAGTTGCACCTCTAACACAAATAATTGGTGTGTATGGCTCTTTTCGGCAAAATTCTAGCGTATGCATATCCGTTAGATATTGTCCCTCGTGGCCAATCTCATCAATTAACTCAAGTGGAAGTGTTTCCTCATTGATATCAAATTCACGATAATAACGCTCGACAAATTCGACAACTTCAAAGTCCAAAATAACTTTCTCATAAGACATAGCAGAGAAACCGTCAAGTATACCTGCACTATGTACGACAAGATTCATTTTGTTTTCTTTGCAAGCCATAAGCGTAATCATAGATTCAAGACCTGCCTGAGCATCAACAATTTTTGCATCAGATAAAGCACCACCACCACGGCAAGGCAAGCCATAGAACTTTGCAAGCTGAGCACCATATTTATAGCACAGAGCACCCTCAGCAGAACCAATAGCCATAGAACCATTTCTAAGGTCTGCAATAGCAGTTTGGGTTCCGTACATAACAGGTGTACCGGGATTTATCATCTGTGTTAGCACTATGCCTGAAATTACTTCTGCATTGACAACAGCTATAGTTCCGGCAAGTGTTACAGGTGAAGTTGTACCCGCCATACCAGCAGAGTTTATGATGATTGGTTGAGCGCATTTAGCCATAGCTACTAAAGTGTCAACCATACGAGTGTCATAACGTAGAGGGGTGATAGCATTGATAATTGTTATAGCCATTGGTTTTTCCATCAATGTCTTTTTATCAACACCACAAGCAGCCATTATCATCTCGAAGCTAGCTTCCATTTGTTTTGTGTCTCCCGCAGACATAAACATAGCTTTATCAGAGAACATATAGTCCATATAAAGATAAGTTAAGTTTGCATAATATGCGTCAATGTCTTGTGGGCAAGCTGCGGCACTGGCAGTTAGGCAAAATCTCTCATTTGTGTGAAAAAGTTTGGACATTTTTACGTAGTCTTCGACAGTTGCAGGTTTTTTATGCCCGTCTTGTCCGACGACAATAGGCGCACCGCAACCATGGGCGTATAACACTTTATCGCCACCGATTTCTATATCGTACTTAGGATTTCTTGCATAGAGTTTAAATGAGCTTGGAGCTTTTTTTATCCACCCCATTATCTCATCTTCGGTCATGTAAACAACATCACCTTCGACTCGTGCACCGTTTTTCTTAAAAATTTCAAGTGCTTCTTCGTGGAGGTATTTTATACCTGTTTTCTCAAGAATTTTCATAGATGCATCGTGTATCTGTTGTATCCTATCCATAGTTTCGCTTCCTCCTGATTATTATTTAAATATCGCTACAGTTGAAGTAGCGATATTCAATTCAAAAAGTGTCAATAAGAAATGTAGCTAAACTCTCTTTTTCGCTCTTTCCCAAATTTCATCTATAGCTTTTTCAGCCTCAGGTGAAAGTGGTTCGCATTTATGGTTTGATAAAATCTCAGCAGTTTTTTCGTGAATTACTGTACGCATGTCTTTTGAGCCATTTCTTTCCCAGCCTGCAAACATTTCTCTGTCTGCTAGTTGAGGAACCCAAAGAGCTTCGCGGAAGTTTTCAAATGTGTGCATTTCACTTAAATAGTCACCGCAAGCTCCGACTTCGGCGATTACATCAAGCGCAAGGCTCTCTTCATCAAACTTAATTCCGTCAGCGATGCGTTTTGCAAATGAAATAATTTCATTACACATAACGATTTGGTCTAGTGAACCAGACATAGCGCCATCCATAAATCCAACATCATGAACCATATTAGCGTGGCTAAGTGATGTTGAAAGAATTTGCATTGTAGACTCAATAGCAGCTTGCTCGTCTACAATTTTCGACTCAGTTACACCGCCTGTCCCAACGAAAGGTAAGTTCAAATAATGGAATATATCAGCTTGTAGACTCTCGCAGAGGCAATGTTCAGGTGTGCCGTAAGCACCACGTGTTGTTTTCATGTCCATTGTAAGGACGACAACGCCGAGAATCATTTTACAATTTTTGTTAACTAGCTGAGAAATAACCAATGTGGCTAAAACTTCTGCCAAACCAACAACCATACCACCAGCTATTGTGACAGGTGCAGTAGCGCCGATTTGAGGGCCTGTCATGACTAGTGTTGGGCAACCACTTTTTGCACTGTATACAAGTTTATCGTAAATAATACCAGGTATCATTAGCGGTGTTTGAGGGCAACCTACAAACATACTCATAAATGGTTTTTCTACAAATTTATCCCAACTCCCCGATATTGCTGCGCACATATCAAAAATGTCCTGCATTCCTGTGTTATCAATTGACCACATTACACTTGGTTTAATAGTGTTTTTGAATGCTTCATGTGCTTCGGCTACATCTGAAATATTTACATTGCAATCTGTGATGTTTGCAAGACCCATTAAATAGTCAATATTTTCACAAGCATCAACTACTTTAGCACTGTTTGCGACGTCGCTCTTTTTCGGCTCGCGTCTTTCGCCTGTTTCAAAATCATTTACAAATGGGTTTGTAGGTCCGGGACCATAGTAGTTGCTGTTTCCACCAACACGCATAGCTTCTTTTCCTGTTCTAGTATAGAGAACAACTTCGTTAGCAGCGCTGTTTATGGCGTCTTTTACCAATTTTGCAGGAAATTTAACTATCTCGCCGTCGGCTGTACAGCCATTATCAACTAGTAATTTAATCCCCTCTTCACTTTGGATGCGAATTCCTGTTTCCTCCATTATCTTGAAAGTGCTGTTGATTATTAGTTCAACATTCTCCTCAGTTGCTACATGGTAGTTTTGTGGATATTGGTTATAATAAGACTTGATTCCATCGATAGCCATTTTTATTATTTCTCCTCTAAGTTTATTTTTTATTATATCTGCTAAGGTTACTTCCTTATCCCCTATCATGCAAAGTAACATTGCAACCAGTATTTTCTAGGATACTAAATGCGGCATCCAAAATTTTATCCCTTTGTCTATCGGTTAGGACTTGGACACTTAAATTACTTGTCATGATAAATTCCCCTTTATAAATTATTTTTATAAACTTGTTTATTACATGCAAGCATCAATCTTTGCAATCTCAGAATCAGGAACGCCATACTCTTTCATAAGCTCTATAACTTTTGCAACTTTTGCAGGGTCATTTTTTGGCATTTCATAAGAGTCGAGAAGCTGATTTAGACGTCTGTCAATATTTACCATTAGTTGTTGTGGGTTATCAGTCGCACCACGAACACTAATAAATGGAGTTAGTGGCTCTTGACGGCAATATTCTAGCGTGTGCATCTCAGTTAAGTATTGACCTTCGTGTCCAACTTCGTCTATTAGCTCTACAGGCATTGTATCCTCATCGATTTCAAATTCACGATAGAAACGCTCAACGAATTCAATTACTTCAAAGTCAAGAATAACTTTTTCGTAAGACATGCATGAAAATCCATCTAAAATACCTGCTGAATGCATAACCAGATTCATTTTGTTTTCTTTGCATGTCATAAGTGTCATCATTGCTTCATAACCGGCTTGACCATCAACGATTTTAGCATCGGATAGTGCGCCACCACCACGGCAAGGTATACCATAGAACTTTGCAAATTGAGCACCATATTTGTAGCAAAGTGCGCCTTCAGCCGAACCGATAGCCATAGAACCATTTCTAAGGTCGGCTATAGCTGTTTGAGTACCGTAAACAACAGGTGTGCCTGGGTTAATCATTTGTGTTAAAACAACACCGGCAATGACTTCTGCGTTAACAACTGCAAGTGTACCTGCGAGTGTAACAGGTGAAGTTGTGCCTGCCATACCAGCAGAGTTTATGATAACAGGTTGACCATATTTCGCCATGCAAACTAGTGTGTCAACCATGCGAGTGTCAAAACGAAGCGGTGTTATTGCATTAAGAATAGTGATTGTCATTGGTTTTTTCATAAATGTTTCTTTATCAACACCAAATGCAGCCATAGCCATTTGCATACAAACTTCCATTTGTTTTGCATCACCGCCGGAAATCATCATTGCTTTATCAGAGAACATATAGTCTATATAAAAATATGTAACAGGTGAAAGACTTGCATCTAAGTCTTGTGGGCAAGCTGATGAGTTAGCAGTTAGTTTAAATCTTTTGTTAGTGTGGAAGATTTTTGACATTTTTGCGTAATCAGTTACACTAGCAGGCTTTTTACGTCCATCTTGACCAACAATAATTGGAGAGCCACAACCATGACCATAGTTTACGATATCTCCACCGATTTCCATATTATATTCTGGATTTCTTGCATATAAAGTAAATGAAGATGGCGCTTTCTTTAGCCAGCTCATAACTTGCTCTTCTGTTAGATATACGATGTCGCCATCGACTTTAGCACCATTTTTCTTAAAAATTTCGAGTGCTTCTTCATGTAAAAATTTAATACCGGTTTTTTCTAGTATTGTCATTGAAGCACTGTGGATTTTTTTCAATCTTTCATTCATTGTTAAGTTCTCCTCTTCTTTCTTTGGCTTTAAGCCCACATAAATTTGACTATGCAATTTGCGTGCCAACTTTTTTCTCGACGAAAAAGATAATTTTTATGTGGAAAATCTAGGATTTATTAACTTGTATTTTTTTCAAAGATGTGATAGAATGAGAAAAGGAAATTTTTATTTCCGAAATTTTTATTTCTTTTCAAAAGTTAACGAAATAAAAATTTCATTTTTTAGGAGGTACATGATGAGTAATTCTGATATCAACGTGCTTAATAATCAACTTTTTAAAGAGATTTTTGAAAAACTACACGTAGCACTCTATATAGTAGATGCAGAGGGTACTCTTTGCTATGTAAACAGGGCAGCTATTAAACTTGACCATTTGAGCAGAGAACGAGACGTCGGCAAACCGCTATCGGATGTGTGGAACGCAAACTCTTTGGTGCTTCTCGACTCACCCACACTAGATTCTTTAAATAATGGTGTCATACATGAGTATGATAATCTTGAGTGGACACTAAACGATGGAACGCCGATAAATGCAATCACTAGTTCCTACCCAATTATGAGAGATGGAAAAATTGTAGGAGCGTACGCACTTGCTGAGGATATCAGCGGACTAAAAAAACACCTTATTAAACAAGGTGCTTTTAAACGAAAACAATATTACAGAATACATAGGGAATTATTCGAAAATGGTACTGAATATGATATTGAAGATATTAAGGGTAGTTCAGATATAATAATTGAGACTAAAAATTTAGCACGTAAGTTTGCAGAAAAAGATATTACTGTCTTGATTTTCGGAGAAACCGGAACAGGCAAAGAGATGTTTTCTCAAGGGATTCACAATTCCAGTAAAAGGATGAAGCACCCATTTGTTGCGGTTAACTGTGCAGCCATTCCCGATACATTGCTCGAGAATATGCTTTTTGGGTCTGTAAAAGGTGCATTTACGGGTGCGCTTGATACTGCCGGATTATTTGAAAAAGCTGGTGACGGAACGCTGTTTCTTGATGAAATAAACTCCATGCCAATAGCTTTGCAAGCAAAATTATTGCGTGTATTACAGCAAAAAGAGTATAGAAGATTGGGCGATAACAAAACGCTGAAAGTTGAGTGTCGCGTTATCAGTGCGATGAATAAAACTCCGAAAGAAGCTATTAGCAACGGGGAATTAAGGGAAGATTTATATTACAGACTCGCTAGAGGTATTATAGAACTTCCCACTTTAAAGGAAAGAATTGAAGATCTTCCCGAATTGGTTGACCACTTTATCTCACGACTTAATTTTGAAATGGATGCTACAATAAGCGGAATTTCGGATACGCTGATGGAATTATTCAAAGCTTATGAATGGCCTGGTAATGTTCGTGAACTATCAAATATAGTGGCTAATACTGTTGTTATGACAGGTGAAAATGATACTGTTCTTGATGTTGAGCATGTTCCCGCATTTATGATTCAGATGATAAGCGACCATTTTATCATAGATGACCTTAAAAACACGTCAGGGCCAAAGCAAATGTGGAAGCATATTCACGCTTTACCAACAGCTGGAACTTTAGATGAAATGGTTGATGCTTATGAGGAAATGCTTATACGCTCAGCCATGGAGGCGTCTAATGGTAAAATTACTAAAGCAGCTGAAATTTTACAAATCACCAGACAGTCATTATACGTTAAACTAAAAAAATACGGCATAGATAAAAAAACAATGTAAAAATGATTTTGTTCGATAAATTTAGTTTTTGAAAAAAGAGATGCTTTCGACTTTGACTAAATATACGCTTCATTTCACTCCATAATTTCACATTCCTGAGTAAAATTGTCAATTTATGTAGAATTTCTTAAAATAATAATGTACAAATTATAGTAATATTTTCATCTAAAATGCTAATTGAAAATTATTTTCATAACAGGTAAAATATACCAAATAAGTATTTATTGAAAGGAGAGCGTGAATTTTAGCAATTCCGACTAGATGTCACATTATTAAGAATTTTAGTGGAGGAGAACGAAATGAAAAAGACTTTTTCGAAATTGACAGCGCTTATACTTACTCTGGTTATGTTGCTCCAAATGGCACCACTCGCATTAGCTAACGAAACTACAAAGACATTAGCCGATGTTCAGGCTGACGCTGTAGTAAACTACGATTTTTCTGATATAGTTTTCGACGGAAACACATCTGTTGATAAAACTGAGGATTTAAGCAAACTGCTTGCTCTTGAAGACGGCTCTCTAATAGTACAAGCTCGTTTTGACGGAGAAACTGCAAATAATGCCATGTACCCTATATTTGGAATAGGAAACGACGGCGACACACCCACAACTGTGCTAAGCCTTGGTGTGGGAAATAGAAACAATGCTGTTACAGGCAGATATGAACTAACAAATGGTCTGTACAGCGGATTTACACAAGCTACTTTTGAAGATGGACAATGGCACACTATCGTGTTTACAAAAGATGGTCCTAAAGTCGAAGTCACAGTCGATGGCGTAACAGGAACAACAGGCACACAAGGCTACTATAATGACAGTAAGTGGGCAGGATTTTTCTCCCGTTATGTCAGCGGAGAAAACGACACCTTCCTTATCGGCGATATGCCCGGTGGTACACCTGATAACACCAACAACATGACTTATACTGCTTGGAGGGGTGCAATTAATTTCTTCACTGTTACTGCAACTCCGCTAACAGCAGAGGAGGCACAAGCAATAACATTAGAATCCGCTCCAATCGAAACAGAAATTACAATCAGCAATAACACTATTGATAATGGTGCAGTCGGAACAAATGTTGGTACTATAACTGCTATGCACGGCGAAACATCTGTCGCTGTTGAACTAAAAGCAAATACAGCAGACAATGCTAAATTTGCACTCACTGACGGCACTTTAACAGTAGCGGAAGCTCTGACAGCTTGGGAGACTTATGAAATAGTTGTTGTCGCAGGAGAAAAAGAGAAATCTTTCACCATAAGCGTTCTCGGCAATTATGACAGCGCTTTGATTGACATTAATGATTCTCTAGTTCTTAACGGAACAAACGCACCTGATTACAACGAACTTGTATCTCAAGTTGCACCGCTAGAGGACCTAACAATTTTAGCACAATTTATGCAAAATGACTCAGGCTTAGGAAGCCTTGTCGGCATAAGCAATAACGGAACAGCTAACGGATATTTCTCACTATATACTTGGGGTTCTACTTTAGGTTATGAGTTACGTGATGTTCCCGGCGGTGATGTATCTTCTTCCTCAGTTATTTTACGTGAAGAAGGACTAAACACTGTAGCTTTTGTTGCTAACAGTGAGGATTTCACAATAAAGCTCTATGCAAACGGCAGTCTGGTTCAAACAAGACAACTAACTGAAGATAGCTATCGCATGATTTCTGACATGAACAGCGTTAACTCTATTTATGTAGGAAAAACAGACCGTTCAAGCGGAAATGAATATGGTCTTAATGGAACAATCCTAGATTTAGAAATCTGGGGAAAAGCATTACCCGAAGCAGATGTCATCGAATACACAGCACAAACTCCTGCTGTGAGCTTCGGCGACCAACCATTTACTCCAAATGACGACTTTAACAGTGCTACATTCCGTATTCCCGCTCTATACACAATGGATAACGGTGATATCCTTGCTGCTGTTGATGTTCGTTGGGGTCATGGCTCTGACTCACCCGGAAACCTTGAAACAGGTGTTAGAATTAAAGATGCAGAAACAGGCGAATGGGGAGAAGCTCAAATCATAAACGAATTCCTAGATTATGAACACTCCACAGGAAAAAACAGCTCCTCAGCATCTTTTATTGACCCAATGCTTCTCCAAAGCTCAACAGGTAGAGTTTTTGTGCTTGTTGATGCTATGCCATCAGGTGGCGGATATGGTCAAGCTCTATCAGGAAATGGCATGGTTGAAGTAGACGGAGAATGGTATTATTCACTAACAACAGGTGATTACACCAACGCTTCATCTTTTGGATACTATTTCAAACGCAACGAAAGTGTTACAGCTCTTAACGCTCCCGGATACTACACCATTCACAATGTATCCGACAGCTCAACTTATGAGGACTATACACTTGATGCCGAGTTTAATATTTACGACGGCGACACAGCAATGACTATTACACAAAAAAGTGATGGTGGCACACCAAACGGTGTACAAGTTCCTGCAAACATATTCTATCAAGAATCTATGTTCACTGTATTTAAGACTACATATTTATGGCTTCGTCACAGTGACGACAACGGACAAACTTGGTCAGAGCCTACACTTATAGGCAATGAATATAAGCTTCCCGGGGACAGAGTTATGATTGTCGGACCAGGACGTGGATTAGAAATCGACTATAATGGTACGAGTCGTTTAATCTTCCCAATATACGACGAAGGTTCAGGCGGTGGCGAGCGTGCAAGCGTATTGTACAGCGATGACAACGGTGTAACTTGGATTCGTGATGGGCACACAGAAATGGCTTCAACTAACAGTCCCGGAAAAAGCAGTGAAGCTCAACTTATCGAACTTCCTGATGGTTCTGTAAGAATTTATGCACGTAGCACAAGTGGTTATGTTGGTTATGGTGACAGCATAGACGGCGGTGAAACTTTCACTCCTATGGTTAATGACTACGGCCTATCCTACGGAAATAACTGCATGATTTCTGTTATCAACTACCCTGAAATGCTTCCCGACCCAACTGATAACAACGAACTAAAACCCGTTCTTATATCTTCAATGCCAAAAGGCAGTGGCAGAACAAACGGTGTCATTCGCATTGGATTTATAAACGAAAATGAAGACCCTGCAACAGCAGGCGAAAAATACACGGTTGATTGGCAATATGACTTTATGGTCAATAATGGCAAATTTGCTTATTCTTGCCTATCAGAAATCCCTGGTGGAGTTGCTTTGTTATACGAAGGCAACGAAGGCCCTATGAGCTATGATGAATACACAATTGAAGAAATTATGGAAGGCTCAATCGGCATAAGCTCATCTGTGGAAGCTTTTGAATTCAGTGGCGAGTTAAAAGCAGGTGAAGAAGTAACACTAAATCTTACTCTAACTTCTACTATTGTTCCCGCACTTTCAGATGTTGAAAATGCAACTGTCAGCGTGAAACCAAGTAATGGTGATGCAGTTACATTCGCTTATAGCTCAATTTCCGATGATAAAACAACAATTACATTCAAAGGAATTCTTCCAATAAGCGAAACCGATTATACAGTTACAGCTACTGTTTCTGAAAGCACAAAAATCACAACTATTGACGGCTTGGTTACATTTTTAGACACAGATGTTGTAAATGCAACAGTAATCGCATCTGAGATTGCTGACGATGTTGACGCAAATGTCATTTTGGTTGCTGATAGAACCGTAGAAACACCTGTAGATGGAACATCTTACTTCAAACTTGATTTGTTAGACGCTACTGATATATACATGGTAGAATTTGTACTAAAAAGTTCAGTAGGTGAAAATATTCAAGTTACAGGTAAAAACGGTTTTTCTCTAGTAGCATCTCAAGATGTTGCCGAGGGAACAAGATTCACGCTACAATACAAACAAGGTCAAAGCTTTACTAATGACAAACGCGTGCCAATCGCAACTATCACAGTTGACGGTGCAGATGCAATAATGGAACTAAAAAGCATTACTGCTCTAACATGGGAAATGGGCACAGGCGAAGAAGGCATAGACAAAAACACAAATCTCGTTGTTCTTGCAGGCACTGCTAACTATGCAACAAATTATGACATAAATGACGATGGCGTAGTCGATTTGCATGACGCTGGTATAGCAAGATTCTATTACAAGAGCGCTTTTGGTGACGAAAACTGGGAAGATGCCAAAAAATGTGATGTAAACGGAGATGAAAAAGTTAATTTACAAGACATGATAGATATTATCATGAACTACACAGTTTAGTTTTTATATCCCTCCTCCGTATAAAACGCGGAGGAGGGATAAGGCGATAATTTAAGGGGGATTTCATGAAACGATTTTACAAAAAGTGTGCAGCATTTGCAGTATTGGCACTAGCATTATCCACTTCGGCAAACGCTGTGGAGTTCATCCCATCAAACACAGATATAACACTAGATGATAACACAAATTCTTTTACATTCACAGTCAGCCTCGATGCCGAAAAATCCTTTGCCGGTGTTGAAATCGGACTAAAACCAAGTGATGGTGTCAGTATCGAAAATTTCGAGCTTGTTGGCAGTGCTACAGGCGAAAGTTCGATTGATATAGTTAAGAATGGTGTACATTACTATGCATTTTACAGTAGTGACAACAAATTCACCGCAGATAACGAAGTTATCGCAAATGTAACTTGCAATTACTCGGGCGATGCCAGTGCGAGCATTTCCCTTGATAGTGCCAGCATTGTTTATGCTGACCTTGAATTGAAAAAAACAACAGCAGAAGATTTTAATGATGTTTTCACAGTTAATGTAACTCGCGAAACAGGCGAAGACCAAGGCTCTACAGGCGGAGGAGGAGGAGGCAGCGGAGGCGGAAATAATAACAACTCTGAGGACTCTGAAGTTGAAATTTTAGACCCAGAAACACCGCTATCTGAGCTTCCACCATGGACAAATCCTTTTACTGATGTAACTGAAAATGACTGGTTTTACGACACCGTTAGATATAGCAATCAAACAGGTTTGTTCAGCGGAACAACAGAAACAACATTCTCACCAAACGAAACTATGACTCGTGCAATGCTTGTAACTGTTTTGTACAGAGTTGAGCAAGAGCCTTTAGAAGATGATTTGCTCAGCTATGCAGACTTTCAGGATGTAGAGGATGGCAGTTGGTATGAGCTTGCCGTTGGTTGGGCAGCTAAAAATGGTATTGTAATGGGAGTCGGAGATGACAAATTCGCTCCAAACGAACCTGTAACAAGAGAGCAAGTTGCGTCAATCCTATATCGTTATGCTACTTTTAAAGGTGAAGATACCACACAAACAACAGATATTTCAAAATATTTTGATCACGAGGAAATTTCTGACTATGCAAAAGAGGCAATGACATGGGCTAATGCTCGTGGATTTATCACTGGCGCTACAGTCGATACACTAAACCCACTTGGCAATGCAAGCCGTGCTGAACTTGCAACTATATTGATGAGATATTTGACAAATTAAATCACAAGATGCTGTTGCTTTCTCCTTTAGTAACAGCATCTTTTTTATGATGGCTTGTTTTTATATTTCTTTATTATGTTGCATGATATCTTCTAATGTGTTAAAATACGCATAGTTAGCTATTACTAATTTATATTTCTAGAATATGAGGTAGCACAATTTGGATTTTTTATTTGCATTCGGACTAACAATAATTGCCGGACTGTCCACCGGAATTGGCAGTGCTATGGCACTGCTCACAAAACAAACTAACAAAAAATTTCTGTCTTTTGCACTCGGCTTGTCAGCTGGAGTGATGATTTATGTTTCGTTTGTTGAAATATTTCCCAAAGGCACAGAGGCTTTAATACCTGAGTACGGCGAGAAATTGGGAACGCTATTTTCTGTACTCAGTTTTTTTGGTGGCATTTTGCTAATTGCTCTGATAGACAAGCTTATTCCCGAAATGGGCAATCCACACGAGATACACATCGTTGAGGAGATGGACGGCAGTAGTGAGAAACACAAGAACGATTTGATGCGCATGGGTGTTTTTACTGCAATAGCAATAGCTATTCACAACTTTCCCGAGGGTCTTGCCACCTTTATCTCAGCACTCGAAAATCCTGAGACAGGTGTTGCAATAGCCTTTGCTGTCGCAATTCATAATATTCCTGAGGGTATAGCTGTTGCAGTACCTGTGTATTATGCGACAGGTAGCCGAAAGAAAGCGTTTACACTATCTTTTTTATCAGGTTTATCCGAGCCTATTGGCGCTTTGGTTGGATATTTTTTCTTCATCCAATTCATTGGCGATACCATGTTTGGCATAGTTTTCTCGGCAGTTGCGGGCATAATGGTTTACATCAGTCTTGACGAACTTTTACCGTCGGCTAGAGAATATGGAGAGCATCACACCTCTATTTACGGACTGGTTTGTGGAATGTTTATCATGGCTGTAAGCTTATTACTGTTTATATAAACAGTGTTATCTGAGGTGAAGAAACTGAGTTACTCATCAGAGCTTACGAAAGAGCGAATTATAGCCTGTGCCAAAGAGGAATTTCTCAAAAAGGGCTTTATCAACGCAAATTTGCGAATTTCCCTTGCGGAAACTTTGAGAAAATTGCCACTTTCGTTCTTTGGTAAAAAAGATTTAGCCGATTTAACCTCAACTGTTATGGGCGATGTGACGATGATGGAAAACGCTTTTTCGCATTTTATACCGGGGTTTATCGGCTCGATAATTTCCACAATTATCACGGGAACATTTGTGAGTTTATCGCAAAACAGGGAGAAGTTACAGCCCTCGTCGGCCCGTCGGGTTGCGGTAAAAGTACAGCCATGAAACTTGCCGCAAGATTTTGGGATGTAAACGCAGTCGAGCCTGAAACGCTCTTGAAAGAAATTTCCATTGTGTTCCAGGATGTAACACTTTTTAATAATACGGTCATGGAAAATATCCGCATTGGGCGAAAAGGTGCAACTGACGACGAGGTCATTGAATCGGCAAAAAAACGCACAGTGAATTGCTCAAAAAATCCGCAGACTATGAGAATATGATTAAGCTACAAACCGAGAGCCTGAATTGGGTTCTGGCATAAGGAGATGTGAAATAATGACTGACAAAATACAAAGTTCATATAAGTCCACAAAAAATATTTATGATGTGATAATTACCCACAAAACTTGGTGGAGCAAGCTCTATTCCAAGGTAGTTTGGAGAGGTGGAGATAATAATATAATTGCAGAAAAGCTCCTAAATAAAATACCGAATGAGTTTAGTGGAAAAATCCTTGATGTGCCCGTGGGTACAGGAGTATTCACTCACGAAAAATACTACAAAATGAAAAAAGCCGACATAACTTGCCTTGATTACAGCGAAGATATGTTAAGCCTTGCAAAAGAGCGAATTACGGGCGAAAATATAAAACTTGTTCAAGGTGATGTGGGAAATTTGCAGTTTCCAGACGAAACTTTTGATATTGTTTTAAGCATGAATGGCTTTCATGTTTTCCCTGATAAAGATAAGGCCTTTTCAGAGATAACAAGGGTGCTCAAAAAAGATGGTGTATTTCTTGCGAGTTTTTATGTTGAGGGCAAAGGTAAACTAGCTGATTTTGTCGTTAAAAAAATACTTGCTAAAAAAGGATTTTTCACACTCCCTTTTGATAGTGAATATTCTTTTAAACAAAGGCTGTCAAAAGATTTTGAATTAGAATTTTTCGACTGCAATGGTTCGCTTATATACTTTTGTGCAAGGAAAGTAAGCCATGACACTAAAGCCCGTTCAGTGTAATACTTTCAAAAAAGGTGGCTCGTCCGACAAGGCGAACCAAGATTTCCCAAAGCTTGCAACATCATGAAAGCTGACGAACACCCCTAATTTGTATAATCGTACAAATTAGGGGTGTTTTGCTTTAAAAACTCAAAAATTCTCCTATGAAATTTACGAGTTCGAGCAAAAATTCAGCTATGAACTCAGGTGAAAACACCTCTATTATAAATGAAACAGAAGTGACCGAAATTTTAGATGAAAACAATACACAGGTGCTCCTGTTACCGCAACGGGTAATGGGAGCACCTGCTTTCTTGTTACGTTGTGGAAAATCTCTCCACACACATTGGAATGGTATTATTTTTAAACTAAGCTCTTGGTTTTTTATTTTCTACATCATACCAAATTCTATCTACTAGTTTAGCTTCAACACCCTCGCCGATAGTTACACAATCGCCAGCTTTAACGCTCATGTCGCAAACCGCATAGCCGATTGCTTTTTCAACTGTGTAGCCATAGCTGAATTTTGTAACTGTACCAACTTCTTTGCCGTTTGCACAAACTTTCATGCCACTTGCTACAACAGCGTCGTCTGCAACTTCAAAGCCAATTAGTTGTTTGCGTGGAGTTGCTTTGATAGTCTCAGTTGCGCATTTTCCGACAAAATCTTTGTCCATTGCAACAGCCCAACCAAAGCCACATTCAAATGGGCTTAGACCTCTGATATCATCCATCAAAACATAGCCCTTTTCAACTGGAATGCTTGAAATGATAACATCACTAGTGATTTTCATAATACCTAAATCTTTGCCATTTTCTTCGAGAGTTTTTTCTACAAAGTCGCATTTATCAGGTGCGCAATAAATTTCATAACCAAGTTCACCTGTGTAACCACTTCTTGCGATTTTAACGTCTACATCGCCAATTTTGTTGTCAGCAATTGTGAAGAATTTCATACCGTCAACTGGTGTTGCTAAGAATTTGTTAAGAATTGTGCGTGAGTTTGGACCTTGAACTGCATACATGTCGTTTTCTGGTGTGATGTCCTTATATTCAACACTCTCCCCTGCTTTGTGTCCGTCAAACCATGCGATTAATTCGTTTATGTATAGTGTAGAAATTCTAAATTCACCATCAGCCATTTTGAATACGATAACATCGTCGATGATACCGCCGTTTTCGTCTAGCATAGTTGTATACTTTGCGCCGCCAACAGCAGTTTTGCTGATTGAATTTACAAAAACTTTATCAAGAAATTTTGCACTGTCTGTACCTTTAACTTCAAGTAATTGGTGAGTAAATTTGTAGTAGCCAACTTGATTTCTTAGAGCTTCGTGCTCTGCTCTTCTTAAAGTATCATTTTTCAACATGGTAAAACCTCCAATTATTTTTGGGACATTTTTGCCCCCTAGTTATAATCTGAATTATAATATGGAAGTTTTATAATTACAATCCACCGAAAAATGAATTTTTTGATTTAAAACACTACACATTGTAGTACTAGCATTTTGAGAGAATTATTTGAAGGTATAAGCGATACATGCTGTCCTCCAAATCATTGTTCAAAATGCTTTTTATTTTTTGCAAGCGCACATTTAAAGATGTTCTATGTATGCATAAGATATCTGCTGTTTTGCTTAAATTCATGGCTGTATCTAAATAGACTTTCAAGGTTTCGGTATAGCTGACATTTGAGGATAAATCGTGTTGTTTTAACAAATTTAGCTCATGTCTGCACAAAAATTCAACGGAAAATTCACCGCTGCACTGAGCCATCATATATGATAGCATATAGTCCTCGAAAAAGTATAAGGTCTTCGATTTATCGACTTCATAGCCTTGGTCGAAAGCACAACAAGCTTGTCTAAACCTTGTTTTTACTTCTGACAATTCGTGGAATTCTTGACTAACTCCAGCTTTAAAATCCAGCTCTTTGATAAGTGTGTCCATTTGTTTATTAGCGTCTTCTTTATCACTCACACTTCGATTTATATTCACAATAACTACCAAAACTTGGCTGTACCAAAAAGACACCGCAACATCAAATGCTGCTTCAAAAATACTGCAAATATAGTCAGCATTAATTTCTTTGCTCTCGTCCGATGCTTTGACTTTATAGCAAACATATAAATCGCCGATATCGCCACCACAAGCCTTTACTTTGCTGTTTAATAAATCTCTGTCAACACGTATATCGTTAAAATAATCTAGTATGTAACTTTTAAAACTGCTCTCTCCAAGCCCTATCAAAAGCGACTGTTTTTCCAATGCAAGTTTAACTTTTTCGGCAAGTTCATTTGCCATAAAAATTTCAGTTTCAGAGAAATTTTCCTCACTCGCTAGGAGTAAAAGTGTGCCTATAAAATAGTTGTTGTGGAATAAATTTATAACATAATCCTTATCCTGATTGTAAAAAGGTTCACGTATCATGCTGTTGCATTTATTGCGACTTTTTAACAGTGGTAAGGTGGAACTATATGCTACATAGTTATAATTTCTGTTAAGAACTACCAAGCAATGCTTAAAAAATCCCTCTTTATCAACAAGCATTTGCTTTATTTCTGTACTACCTTGGGCAATTTCGTCCATGCGATTTTCCCAGTCATCATGCTTTCTGAATATCTCTTGTATTGTGTTAAATATGGAATATGCGTCGTGTGCTTCGCTTAAAACTATGATAGGGCAAATTCCATCTTGATATTCAATCGGAGGTGCACCCTCATAACAGATGATTAGTGCATCTTCGCTAACTTTTGGCTTTTGTGGCAATAATTTCGCCTTAGCAATATATATAGTGTTCTTTTCAAAATCACCACCATTATCTGAATAAAACTTGGCGTACTTCAGCACTTTTTTGGTGGGATTTGATGAAAAATATTCTAATTTCTCGGTCTTTTCTAAATGTTCTAAAACTATTTCTGCACTGAGTTTCACATCTTCACTCCCCATTGTTTTGTGTCATTATTATAGGATAAAAGCCCTAAAAAGTCCAGTTTTTTATAAGCTACTCAATTTAATTTCAAATCGGTGGTGATATCTGGCAAAGAAAGAATATCACCGACTGAAAAAGTCGATGACATTCTTTTTGCTAAATAGATTTCATTTGATTTTACAATTTTTGGGGGTTGAGCTCTACTTAGTGCCTTTCGCATTTAGAACAATTTCACTGGCTTTTTTGCATATATCTGTGATTTCATCAAACTTTTTATTATTAATCAAATCGGCAGTCACCATAAAAGTTCCACCACAAGCAAAAACATTCTTATTTGATGCAAATTCAGGAAGATTTTCCAGTGTAACTCCACCTGTTGGCATGAATTTCACCATGGTGTAGGGGGCACACAAAGCATTTATTGTCTTAAGTCCGCCGAACTGTGCCGCTGGGAAAAATTTGAGCTGAGTTAAGCCAAATTCAAGCGCCATTTCAATCTCGCTTGGTGTCACGCAACCCGGCAAAATTGGAATATTTTTTCCAACACAATACTCGGTAACTTTGCGGTTAAAGCCAGGTGTTACGATAAATTCAGCACCTGCTTCAATCGCAGCGTCGACTTGTTCTGTGTTCAAAACTGTTCCAGCGCCTAAAATCATGTCTGGGAAATTTTCTTTCATACTTTTGATAGCTTCGGCGGCACAATCTGTTCTAAAAGTTACCTCCGCAACAGGAAGACCACCTTCGCAAAGTGCTTTTGCAAGGTCTAGTGCGTCACTTGCTCTGTCGAGCTTTACGACAGGAATGACGAAAATTTCAGATAATTTTTGTAGTAAATACATAGTTTTTCTCCCTTATCTTTGTACACGAGCCGATTTTCCACCGACTAAAGCTTCGACTTCTTTTTTACTTGCCATTGATGTATCACCAGCTGTTGTCATCGCAAGTGCGCCATGAGCAACGCCGTAATTTACCGCAATTTCTGGGTCATCGAAGTTCATCATGCCATAAATGAAGCCAGAGGCGAAGCTGTCGCCACCACCAACACGGTCTAAAATTTCCAGATTTTCATATTTTTGGGAGAAATGAATTTCGCCATCGACATAGCACATAGCTGCCCAATCGTTGATAGTTGCAGTTTTAACTTCTCGCAAAGTTGTCGCAACAGCTTTGAAATTTGGAAATTCTTTGACAGCATTTGCGACCATTTTTTTGTAGCCGTCGAGGTTTAGTTCGGTTAGATTTTCGTCATTTCCTGGGACTTCAAGTCCAAGGCAAGCTGTGAAATCTTCCTCATTTCCTATCATCACGTCGATGTATTTTGCAATTTCTTTGTTGACTTCTTGAGCTTTTTCGATTCCACCGATTGACTTCCACATTGATGGGCGGTAGTTGAGGTCATAAGACACAATTGTTCCATATTTTTTCGCAATTTTCACTGCTTCAATTGCAACTTTTGCTGTATTTTCGGACAAAGCAGCGAAAATTCCACCTGTATGCAACCAACGGACACCTAGAGTTCCGAAAATGTATTCGAAATCAAAATCTTCAACAGAAACTTGGCTAATCGCAGTATTTCCGCGGTCAGAAACGCCAACAGCGCCACGAATTCCATATCCACGTTCTGTAAAATTTAAGCCATTTCTGACAGTTCTGCCGATTCCATCGTAGTCAAACCACTTGATAAATTGAGTGTCAACTCCGCCTTGAAGAATGAAATCTTCGACAAGTCTGCCTATCTCATTGTCAGCAAAAGCGGTCAAAATAGCGGTTTTTCCACCAAAACAACGTCTAAAACCGCGGGCAACGTTGTATTCTCCGCCACCTTCCCACGCTCTGAAACTGCGTGCGGTTTTAATTCTTCCCTCGCCTGGGTCAAGACGAAGCATGACTTCGCCGAGGGATACTAGGTCGTATGTATAATTTTCTCTTAAATTTAAGTTCATGATATTCTCCTGTTCAAGTCTCATGTCTAATCAAAATTTTGCTGATTAAACGGTAATTTCAACCAAATTTCCTTCGGGGTCAACTACGCAACTTTCATAATAACCATCGCCTGTGGTGCGTGGATTGCTCGTAACCTCAAAACCGTCATTTTGAATAGTTTGGGTAAGTTCTCTTACTTTTTCTTCGCTTCCAACGCTAAAAGCCAGATGTATAAATCCTGTGCGTTTGTTGTTTACGCTTTTATCTTCAAGTTCAGATAAATTCATTAATTCAAGTCTAGCTCCGCTATCAAAAGACAAGAAGTAAGATTTAAAACCTGTATTTTTATTGTGATACATTTGATTACTTCTTGCGCCGAAATACTTTTCATAGTAATTTTTAGTTGCTTCTAAATCTTTTACATATAGTGCAATATGTTCAATTTTCATGATATTAACCCTCTCTATTACATAGTTTCCATGGCTTCAAGCATCACTTTATAGCCATCAACGATTTCAACACCAGCACTCGTACCAATTCTGTTAGCGCCTGCCTTGATGAAAGCCAGTGCTTGTTCGGTTGTACGAACTCCGCCAGAAGCTTTGATTTTTATATTGTCGCCGACACATTCTTTCATAAGCTTTACATCTTCTAAAGTCGCACCACCTGTGCCAAAACCTGTTGAAGTTTTGATGAATGTGGGACGAACTTCTAAAGCAATTTCGCAAAGTTTTCTTTTTTCATCATCAGTTAAATAGCAAGTTTCAAAAATAACTTTACTAACAACATCACGCTCGTTACATGCCTCAACAATACGTGTCATTTCTTCTTTGATATAGTCCCAGTTTCCATTTTTAAGTTCGACCAAGTTAACAACATAGTCAACTTCCATTGCGCCTTTTTCGATGATATCAATTGTTTCAAAGACTTTGGTTTCAATTGTGCATTGGCCTAGAGGAAAGCTGACCGCAGCGTCACATAAAACGTCCGAACCCTCTAAAACAGTCTTGCAAAAGCTTACAGGTGCATTGTTTATCGCTACTGTTTTGAAGTTATATTTTTTTGCAATTTCGCAGTGTTTTCTTAAATCTTCGTTTGTCACAAATTGTTTTAACAATGTGTGGTCTATCATTTTCGCAAGTTCTTTAACAGTTAAACTCATGGTTACACCTCGTAATTATATTTTATTTAATAGTGAATATGTTTCAAGTAGTGCTTGATACGATTTTTCAAATATATGTTTTACATCATCATATTTTTTGTGGTTTTCGGCATTGGCTTCCGATTTATCCGACACTTTTATAAAGCGGTCTATCGCATTAAAATCCTCTAAAACTCCACATCCAACTCCAGCTGTAACTGCAGCGCCCATGGAAGTCGCTTCCTCGAGATAGTTTAATCTATTGACACGAATTCCGTAAATATCAGCCAAAATTTTTCTTATTTCTGGACTTTGTGCAAGCCCACCGATTAAATTAATCTCATTTATTTGGCTTTCTTTCCTGAATATATCTAAAATTATGCACAAATTCATCAAAATGCCCTCAACACCGGAACGTAAAAAGTCACCTTTTGTGTGCTCCATTTTCATGCCTATGTAAGCACCTCTAGCCTCTGAATTCCAACGTGGGCTGCGCTCGCCTAAGATATACGGCAGATAAATCAAGCCATTTGCGCCAATTTTTGAGCTTTTTATACTATCATCAAGTAGTGTATAATTGTCCTTTTCTTCGGCAAAAAGTAAGTCACGCAGAAAATTATACGAATTTCCAGCCGCTTGCATAGTGCCATTTGGAGTGATATAGCCATCTATCATATGCGCCCAATTATATGTTCTCATTTGTTCGTCATAAACCGGCTTTTTACTTGTATAAGCCACCCACGCCGAAGAACCGAGATAATTATAGGCAACATTCTCACGCACAGAACCCGAACCAACAGCTGCGCAAACTCCATCACCGCCGCCGATTACGATTTTGCAACCAATCGGCAAGCCTGAAATTTCGCTCATTTTTTCGTCAATCACACCAGCGACATGGGTTGAGGGGTAAGCGTGGGGCATTAAATCGCTTGAAATATTTGCAATTTTCAAAATTTCGTCGGACCAGACAAAGTTATTCAAATCAAAGCAATTTGTACCCGAAGCGTCAGAAAAGTCGGTGACAAATTCACCTGTTAAACGGCAGATTATATAATCTTTTGGCTGTAGCATTTTGAAGGTTTTTTCAAAATTTTCTGGCTCATTATCACGTATCCACATGAGCTTTTCAAGGCTATATGAAGCGCTGATTTTATGTCCCGTAGTTTTATAGAAATCAAATTCTCGCATTTGATTTCGCAAATATTCCTCTTGCTCTTGCGCTCTTTGGTCTGCCCAAATTATAGCGGGACGAATTGCCTCACCACTTTTATCAACAATTACACAGCCCATCATTTGACCACTGAATGCAAGTCCAACAACTTCGCTTTTGTTAATGCCCTCTAGCAGTTTTTTGTTACATTCACAAACGGCACTCCACCAATCTTCGGGATTTTGCTCTGCCCAAGTACTATTGAAAAAATTTGTGTTATAGGAATATGTGGTGCTTTTAATAAGCTCACCATCTGTGTTAAAAAGCGTGGCTTTATTTCCTGTTGTACCCAAATCATGGGCGATTAGATATGTTGCCATTTTCTTACCTCGCTTGGTTTCTTAGATATTCCAAAAGGCGTATGTACACACAATCGCATGTTATACGCCTTTTTCTACTCATATTAAGCTAAAACTTATGCTAAATCAATCAAATCCGTGCCGACGGAAACTTCTCCACTCGCCAGAACTTTTACATTAGGAAACTCGTCCATATTAGTAATGATAATTGGAGTTACCATTGAAGGCACTTTGCTCTCTAGTGTTTCCATGTTAAATTTAATTAGCTTATCTCCGGCTTTAACGCTTGCACCGTCATCTACAAAAACTTCAAAATCAGAGCCGTCAAGTTTTACAGTATCAAGCCCGATGTGCATTAAAATTTCAACACCATTAGTTGCTTTTACTGCAACAGCGTGTTTTGAGGGCTGAAACACCATCATAATTTCACCGTCAACAGGTGAATATAACATGCCGTCATTTGACAAAATCGCTACTCCATCGCCCAGAACTTTTTGTGAAAAAGCTTCGTCTTTGACATTTTCAAGGGCAACAACTGTTCCGTTCATAGGTGATTTAATTATAGTGTTCGGCACTTCTTTTTTCTTTGAAAATAAGTTCTTGAACATATTCAAACCTCCAATTTTGATTAAAATTTGTGGTTATCTGGGCAAGGATAGTATCTCTTTGCCTTATTGCATTTTTTGATTTTTGCCATATCTTCATCGTCAAGAATTAGGTCAAGCGCTTTCATGTTTGACTCAATACGCTCGGGTTTAATTGACTTTGGAATGATGATAATGTCTCTTTTGAGTAGGTAAGCAAGTGCAACATGTTGTACTGGAACACCATGTTTCTCGGCAACTTCAAGCATCTCTGCTTTTTCTGTGCACTCATTTTGCATTAGTGGGCAGTATGCTTCCAAAACACAGTCAAATTTTGCGCAGTATTCTTGAAGATTTGTTTGTGGTAGGTTTGCGTGTGCTTCAACTTGGTTAACCATAGGTTTGATTTTTGCTGTTTCAAGAAGTCTGTCTAGGTGGTGGATTTGGAAGTTTGAAACACCTATAGCTTTTACAAGACCCTCTTCATAAATTTCTTCCATTTGTGCCCAAGCTTTTGCATTTTCTTCGTAGCTTCTTGGCCAGTGCATTAGATATAGGTCGAAGTATTCAGCGCCTGTTGCTTCAAGTGCTCTTTTAACTTCTGTTTTGACATCTGTGAATTCAGTTGTCCAAACTTTTGATGTCAGCCAGAAGTCTTTTCTGTTAACACCATCTAAAGCAAGTAGTTGTTTGATTGCATCTTCATTTTCATAAACTTTAGCTGAGTCTATCATTGTATATCCGCAGTCTAAAGCGTGTTTCATAGCTTTAAGGGCTTCATCGCCTGTTGATCTAAATGACCCAAGTCCAAAAATCGGCATTTTTGTACCGTTTGATAGTGTAATATTTTTCATTGTACTTTCTCCTATAATTAGACCATTTCAGGCCAGAAATCTTTGTTTGCTTCGATTAAATCATCTAAAATTTGTTTTGCAACTGATGCACTTGGAACAGTTTTTGAAAGTGTGATAGCTTGAAGAAGTTTTTCATAGCTTCCAGTTATCCAAGCTTCAACAACAAGTTTTTCAACCGCAACTTGTTGACTCATAAGTCCTTTTTGGAACATTGGAATTTCACCGACTTGTAGTGGTGTTGGGCCGTCTTTGCCTAGTAGGCAGGGAATTTCAACCATTGCATCTTTGTCAAAGTTTACGATTGAACCGTTGTTTGGAACGATTAGGAGCATTCTCTCGTTTGTGTTGAACGCAATCGCACGAGCAAGGTCAACGATATATGTTGCGTGAGCATCTTTGTGGAATGCACAGTCTTTGCCTGAATTAGCTTCGACCATTCTTTTGCACTCTGCAAAAACGTCTTTTTCACGACTTTCCATGACTTCATTTGCACGAGTTTTGTTGATGTCTGAATGTTCAACAACATAGTCTGGGAATAGGTAATATTTAAGGTAAGTGTTTGGAATTGTTGTTGAGTCAAGTTTTGCAACGTCAGCTGCTTTTTTGAAAGTTTCCATCCATGATGGGCTGTAGTGTTGCATGTCTAGGTCTTTTGCGATATAGCCGTGTTCAACAACATGCTCACGAATTTTTGGAAGAAGTTCATTGCCCTCTTTGTCTTTAATGCTGTTCCACCAACCGAAGTGGTTTAGTCCGTAGTACATAACATCAAGGTCTTTTCTTGAGCTAAAACCTAGGCAGTTTGCGATTTTATCCTCAATAGAAATTGGCATATCGCAAATGTTGATGATTTTAGAGTTTGGTCTTAGTCTTCTTGTAGCTTCAGCAACAATAGCAGCTGGGTTTGAGTAGTTAAGCATCCAAGCGTTTGGAGAATATTTCTCCATGTAGTCGATTAGCTCTATGATAGCGCCGATTGAGCGTAGTCCGTAAGCGATACCACCTGGCCCGCATGTTTCTTGACCGAGAACACCATATTTGAGTGGGATTTTCTCGTCTTTTTCACGCATAGCATAAAGACCTACACGAATGTGGCTCATTACAAAATCGATGTCTGTGAAAGCAATTTCAGGGTCTGTTGTTTGTGCAAACTCAACATCTTTTCCGTTTTCTCTAACCAAAATTTCGCAAGCATCTCCGACAATTTTTTGGCGTTCCGCATTGTTATCATATAGAGTGATTTTGCGGATTGGGAAGATATCGAGATTATTCATTAGCATTAGAACAATACCTGGTGTGAAAGTCGATCCACCACCTGCGATACAAATTGAAAATCTTTTTTGGCTCATTTTAGTGTTCTCCTTATATATTAGTTTATTTGTTGTCAGTTTAATTTTTCATCCATTAGGGTTAATTTTGATGTCAACCCTAATGGATTTTTGAGATTTAAGAATTGTAGTTTCGAGTTATTTTGTAGCTCTTAGGCTTTCGATATAGCGCTCTAGTTCGTCACGAACTTTTGGGACTTTAAGCCCGATAATAACTTGTACATTGTTTTTGCTTTTCATAATTCCGTGTGCGCCACAAGCTTTGAAATGAGCTTCTGAAGCAAGAAGATTTTCATCTCCAAGGTCGATACGAAGTCTTGTCATGCAGTTTGAGATACTTGTAATGTTTGCTTCACCGCCAAGGCATTCGACAAGATTGATGATATTTTCTTCAAACTCGCCAGTTGCAGTGCAATCTTTTTTCGCTGCTTCTCTGTCTTTGAATTCTTTTTTAGAGTAGAATTTAATTTCCTCGCCAGCTTCTCTACCGGGTGTTAGGAAGTTCCATTTTTTGATTGCAAAACGGAAGATGAAGAAGTAGATGACTGAGAAAGAAAGTCCGATGATAATTTGTGTGATATAAGTACCGCCGTGGGTTGAACCAAGTGGAATCCAGTTTAGTGTTGCAAAGTTGATTAGTCCGTTAGCAAAGTTACCTGAAACGCCGAATGCGTAAGAAATACCTGCTAGAAGTCCTGCTAAAATTGCGTGGATTAAAAATAGTACAGGAGCGATAAAGATAAATGTAAATTCAAGTGGTTCTGTAACACCGACAAGCATAGCTGTTAGTGTGATTGGGATTAAAAGACCAAGAGTTTTCTTTCTTTTTTCGGGTTTTGATGTTGCATAGAAAGCCGCTGCAATACCAAGAGAACCGAAAACTTTTGAAAGACCGAATAGCATATAACCACCAGCTGGGAATGTTTCGATTAGTGAAAGTCCGTTTGTTCTTGCAGTTTCGATTGTTGCAATCCAACCAGCGTTTGCGCCACCTTGAACTACAAGGTCACCGTATTCAAATGGCTGATAAACTAGGTGATGTAGACCTGTTGGGATTAGAATTCTCTCTAGGAATGTGTAGATACCAACGCCAACAGCGCCCGAACCTAGGATTAAGCCTTGTGTGCTTGTGATTAGGCCTTGAACTGTTGGCCATACAAGAACTGTGATGTATGCAACAGGGATTAGAACGAAGAACATGACAACATAAACAAAAACTGAACCGTTGAATGTTCCAAGTGCTTCTGGAAGAGTTTTTTCAAAATATTTGTCATGGAAATAGACTGTCAAAAGTGCGATAATGATTGAGCTTAGGATGCTCATGTCAAAAGTTGTGATGTTTGCGAGAGTTGTGATACCAGTTGCAGTTTCAAGGTCAATTCCGAAAATATGTCCTTGAGTTTGTAAAATAGTTTGGATAAAATAGTGGTAAGTTAGGAAGCATAGTAGCGCCTCCATAGATGCTCTACCTGGTGTTTTCTTGGCACCCCCGAAAATTTTGTGTAAAAGCAAAACTCCCTTTCTAGAAAAAACTCTG
>CAYJLH010000020.1:0-26906 GCA_964370925.1 uncultured Oscillospiraceae bacterium
CCGAGGCTATGACTTTGGGTGACAGAATTGTCATCATGAAAGACGGTTTTGTCCAACAAATCGGCACACCGCAAGAGGTTTTCAACCGCCCTGTCAACCTTTTTGTTGCTGGATTTATAGGCACACCACAGATGAACTTCCTAAAAAGTGAACTCAAAAGAGAGGGAAGTGCTTACAGCATAACTTGCCTTGGAGCAAAAATCTCTGTGGGCGAAGAATTGACAAAAGCATTGAGCGCAAAAGGTGTCGAAAGCCAAGAGATAATCATGGGCATACGTCCTGAGCATCTAAGCCTGTGTAGCGACAGTGACCCCAGTGGAATTGTTGCGACTGTTGAAGTAAGCGAACTTATGGGAAGTGAAGTTTATCTTCATGCGACGGTTGGAGAAGAAAAACAGAGCATGGTTCTTCGTCTGCCTACAACTGAATTGCCTAAGGAATATCAGGGACAAGTACCATTTGGTACAAAGCTGAGCTTCACAGTAAGCCCGAATTTAATTCATTTGTTTGACCCCAAAACTGAGGCTAGTTTCCTAGTTTAAAAACCTAAAATTACCATATTATAGAAAGGTATGACTTTAATGAATATAAAAAAATACGAGGGTATATTTCCTGCATTTTATGCCTGCTATGATGAAAACGGAGATGTATCTCGTGAACGTGCAAAAGCCATGACACAATATTTTATAGATAAAGGTGTACAAGGTTTGTATGTCGGTGGCTCGTCCGGAGAGTGCATTTACCAAAACTTAGAAGAGCGTAAAGCGACACTTGAAGCAGTTATGGAAGTTGCAAAAGGCAAAATTTGTGTTATTGCGCATGTTGCTTGCAACAGCACAAGAGACAGCAAAATCCTTGCAGCCCACGCTGAGAGCCTTGGCGTTGATGCTATTGCAGCAATTCCACCAATTTATTTCCGTTTGCCCGACAAAGCTGTTGCTAAATATTGGAGCGATATTTCTGACGCAGCACCAAATACAGATTTCTTCATTTACAATATCCCTCAACTTGCAGGGACAATGCTAAATCCAACTCTATTAAAAGAGATGTGCAAAAATCCTAGAGTTGTGGGCGTTAAAAACTCATCTCCCTCAGCGCAAGATATTGCCACTTGGAGAAGAGAAAATATTGTTGTTTTAAACGGCCCTGACGAGCAGTTGCTTGCCGGACTTGCAATGGGCGCTTGTGGCGGTATTGGCGGTACATATGCTGTGATGCCTGAGCTATTTTTGAAAATAATAACTGCATTTGAAGAAAAAGACATTGCTCTTGCAACTGAAATTCAAGATGAGGTATATAAAATCATTGAATTACTTTGTGCTTCTAGTGCATCAATGTATGCTGTGGCTAAGGGTGTTTTACGTTTGCAAGGCATAGACATAGGTTCAGTTAGAGAGCCATTTTTACCACTTAGTGACGACGACACAGCCTTGGTGAAAACATGCTATGAACGCATTGAAAAGGCAATCGAAAAATTTTGTAAATAGATAAACTAAAGAAAGCAGTTCAGGCGAAAGCTTGGACTGCTTTTGTTTATTTTTCGGAGGTAAAAAGATATTCTTAGTGGATTATGAGCTTAGTTTTTACCATTTTTTTATTTCCTTAATAATGCAGTATACGATATAAATCAGATAAGCTCCTAATATTATAGCTACAGGTAGCAACATGAAAATAAGCACCACCTGCCCAACGAATGCTTCAAGAAGTCTCACATTAGCTCACCTCACAATAGTATTTTTAAGTATTATTCTTATTTATTAAAACAACCCAAGGCGGAAAAGTGTAACAGTTTTTTATCTATTAACTTAGATTGCTTTTTAGTTGGAATATCCTGTGTGTTTTATGTAGTTGTACTAACGCTTTTTCCAAAAGCATCCGCCTTTAGGGTGAATGTTCTCAATTTTGCATATGAGGTCTTTGATACTAATACGACTATTACTTTAAGTGGTGAACATGAAGAATTGAACATCATTGTGAATATTGCCACCTTAGAATGGGTGCCGGATGGGTATACTCTGATATCATTTAATGATGATGGATATAGACGGTATTCGTATGATTATGAAAATGAAAAGGAAGAGCGAATATCGTTTCATGCTATCAGTGGCAGTGGCAATATGAGTATTGACACGGAGGACGCTGACGTCGTTGAAAATATAATAGTTAATGGATTTGAGGGACTTTATGTCTTGAAAGAGGGTAGGCAAGCTTTGATTTGGGGTGACACTGAGCAAGACTTGATTTATGACCTTTTTGCAGATAATATTTCAAAAGACGACTTCTATAAAATTTTAGATAATATTGTGTGGTAAAAAGAGGCTGTTGCAAATGGTAAAAATCGTTTGCAACAGCCTCTTTTTAAAATGCCAAAGAATTTTGTCAAAACATTGACATTTTATGTAAAATGATGTATAATTAAAGAGCAGTTTGAACATTAGTTATTTTTTTCACAATTAAATAATGATAATGACTGTAAGGGAGTGCAAAAACGCACGGGTCAAAAGATTGATTGTTCTTTTGGCTTGTAATTATGCTTATTAGCCAAAGTTGAACGACGTCTTCTGGACGGCGTTTTTATTTTTTTCAGAGGGGTGTGTTAATAGAAAAGGCAGAAAACAATGGCTACAACTTATTTTGGGATGGCATAACAAAAAACCACTTCATATTCATAGGAGGGAATTATGAACAGATTTTTGAACCGTTATTTTAATTTTGACAAATACGGCACAAACACAAAAACAGAAACAATCGCAGGTATCACGACATTTGTAACTATGGCATACATACTAATTCTTAACCCTATCATCTTATCAGATCCATTTTTTATAATGGAACAAGGTGACTATGCGGAGAAAATAAAGAACGGTGTATTTATCGGCACATGTATTGGCGCGTTTATCGGAACGCTTTTAGTTGGATTATATGCAAAACTCCCATTTGCTCAAGCACCCGGTATGGGGCTTAATGCATTCTTTGCGTACACATGTGTGCTAACACTTGGGTATTCATATGGAGAAGCACTTGTAATCGTATTTATCTCAGGGCTTTTATTTATTGTAATAACAGCGGTTGGCTTGCGTGAAGCAATTGTTCGTGCAATTCCAAAATCAGTAGCTGTTGCTATGACTCCGGCTATCGGATTATTTATAACAATTATCGGTTTGAAAAACGGTGGAATCATTGTCGCAAATGATGCTACATTTGTTGCGATGGTGGATTTTGCCGCTTGGACAAAACCTGACGCAGATATATCGGTGATGATGGGCGCAATAGTTGCATTAATCGGATTAGTGACAATTTGTGTGCTTCATATGCATAAATTTAAGGCTGCTATACTAACCGGTATGGTGGTGGCGACTATTGTTGGTATTCCGCTAGGCGTTACTCAATTCGGCGGATTTAGCCTGAATATAGGGCAGCAGATGTCAGAATTTATGGAAATATCTCTTTTCCAGATGGACTTTGCAGGCATATTTACAAAGGGTGAATCATTAGCCTCATCAATTTTTACGGTTACTATGCTTGTAATCAGTTTTTCACTTGTTAATATGTTCGACTCGATTGGAACTCTTCAAGGGGCGACAAAACAAGCGGGGATGTTAGATGAAAACGGCGAAGTTCCAAATATGAAAAAAGCGATGATGTCGGATGCTGTGTCAACTGTGGCTGGCGCTATGGTTGGAACATCGACAGTTACGACATTTGTTGAGTCAAGCGCAGGTATAGCGGCAGGCGGTAGAACCGGCTTTACAAGCGTTGTAACAGCATTTTTGTTCTTAGGTGCAATTATTCTCGCTCCTATTATTAGTATAATTCCAAGCGCAGCGACAGCTCCGGCACTAATTTTTGTCGGTATCCTAATGCTAAGCAACATTAAAGAAGTAGACTTCGGAGAAATGACAGATGCGCTTCCGGCTTTTTGTACTATAGTATTCATGCCATTTACATATTCAATTGCAAATGGTATTGCAATGGGTATTATCATGCACTGCTTAATGAAATTGTTTACAGGTAAAGCAAAGGAAATTCGCTTGCTAACAGTTGTAATTGCTGTGATTTTTGCGCTGCGTTATGCGTTTATGTCAATGTAGTAGTTAAAACACTCTGTAGAAAAAGCTCTTTTCGGGGGAGCTTGAGGAGGAGATTCCTCCTCAAATAGGATAAAGAGGGCTGTCATTTGCGACAGCCCTCTTTATCCTATTTATAGTATTAAATCTACTTTTTATAACCACATTTTGGGCATACACCGTCTTTGCCCAAAGCAATGCCACACAAAGGACATCTGTCTATATCATTTTTTGTGTCAAATTCTGCACTCGCAGCATTCACTCCGCTTGTGAAAGTGATTTTTGCAATATTCAATTTGTCTTTTAATAGGTCATAGACAATTTTAATCATTCCCTCGACTGTCATTGTTTCTTTTGTAACAACTAAGCGACATTCAGGATAAGCACATGCAAGTTCAGTTTTAAATGCCTCGCCCTTCATTGTGTTCTCGGGTGTGCCGTCTTTAATTCCTGTCTCTTCATATACTTTGAGTATTGCAGGAAGTAGTGGGTCGTCCTCTCTTAATACAAGAGCGTGGTCGAAGTTTTTTAATACATCCCAAGCTGTTTTTTGAATTTCATTACATGGAAAAACCATGTTAACACCCATATTTACGCTGTCCTCAACTTCAATGGTGAGCACGCCAGTGTGTCCGTGTAAATACTGAGCTTCACCTTTGAATCCATAAAATCTGTGTGCGTACTGTAAGTCCAAATTAGTAATACTTCTCATAACATTATCCTCCATTTGAAATTTTGTTATTGTCTGAAAAAGAATTTTGTTGGATAGCAAATTTGACAAAATTCTTTAAATAAAACAACCTTTTTTTGTTTTACTATGTTAATATTATAGTAAATAAATGGTAAAATGTCAATCTTTTACTGAAAATAATTACTATTATTTACCATTTGTTAAAATTTTTTTTACAGATATTTTATGAATTTTACATTAAAAGGATTAATTGTTGCGCTATTATCCTAAGATAAAGAAATAACTCGTTTTTATTGCCTATCTTTCTTCTATTTGCTTGACCCAGATGCAAATAATGTGGTACATTATTAGTATAAAGCAAGCCATCGACTTTATAAATTCCCTTTCAAATCATACGAAGTTGGGATTTTAATTTTAAAAGGAAAAAATTATGTCATCATTTAAAAGTGGAAACAAAATTGTACTTCTATGCTCTGAGGCTTTACGTTTTTTTGACGAAAGGCTTATTAGCCATGGTGAACGTGTTGCTTACATCGCCTCAAAAATTATCGAAGAACTTGACGATAGTACAAACATAAACCCATCGACCTTATTTCTAATGAATATATTTCATGATATCGGGGCGTACAAAACCGAGGATATTAATAATATTTTGCAGTTTGAAACCGCCGATGCTGACGAACATTCTGTCTATGGATACCTTTTTCTTAAGTATTTAACACCGATAACAGACAATTGCGAAGCTGTGTTGTATCATCACTCACCATTGCAGTTCTTGTCCGACCTTGACCCAATAGTCACCGAGTATGCACAGCTGATAAACCTAGCAGACCACATTGACGTGGGCTATTTAAAAACAGATTCTTTCGAAAAGGTGTATGATTCACTATCAAAAAGTGACCATATCGACCAAAAATATGTAACCGCCTTTAGAAAATCCCTCGATAAAAATAAAATTAACGAGAAACTTTTCGATAAGGAGGCAAAAGAGTGGTCGGAACATATGGTCGAATCTCTCGACTTCACGACAGATGATTTAGTCAAATATCTAAAAATGATAATTTATTCTATGGAATTTAAAAGTCCTGTCACTATGTTACACTCAGTAAACACCACAACAATAAGCGTGTTTTTGGGTAAAAAATTAAATTTACCTCGTGAAACGCTTGAAAAACTATACTATAGCGCACTTTTACATGATATAGGAAAAATTGCTATACCCGAGTCAATCCTAGAATTTAAAGGCAAGCTCGACAATGACAAAATGACAATCATGCGCACACACTCCTCATATACAGAGGAGATATTAGCGGATTTATTTGACCAAGATATTATAGATTATGCTGTAAATCATCATGAAAAGCTTGACGGAAGTGGTTATCCCAAAGGCTTGTCGGCGGAGCAACTTACAGTTGAAATGCGAATTATTGCTATAGCCGATATCACAAGCGCTCTGATAAGTCAGAGGAGTTACAAAGGCAAATATGACTGGAACAAAACAATTTCAATACTTGAAGATATGGTTAATTCAAATCAAATTGACGCTGATATTGTAAAGCTAATTGCGGATAACAATGACGAGTTACAGGAAACTCTTGATACAGTATCAAAGCCGGTTGAAGATGTGTATAATAAAATTTCAACTGAATATCAAAGCCTACTACAAAAAATGAAGCAGTTAAAACTTTCTCATAGAGAAAAAGATATATAGAATCAAATCCATGACGAAAGCGAGGTTTTTTGTTGTCTAACATTAATGTTTCCAATCTGACATTTTGCTATGATGGCAGTTTTGAAAATGTATTTACAGACATAAGTTTTAATATTGATACCTCTTGGAGATTGGGTTTAATTGGGAGAAATGGCAGAGGGAAAACAACTTTACTTAAACTTTTAATGAAGCAGTTTGAGTTTAGTGGTACTATTTCAACCAAAACCTCGTTCTCATATTTTCCGTATCAAGTCGAAAATGAGGAAGAAAATGTTATCGATATTATTGGTGACGACTGGCAAATTTATAGGGAACTTTCCCTGTTAGATATTTCCGAGGAAGTGCTTTTTAGACCCTTTAAAACACTTTCAGAGGGTGAAAGAACAAAGGTTTTACTTGCATCTATGTTCATTAAAGAAAACAACTTTTTGCTTATTGATGAGCCTACAAATCATTTAGATTTTGAGGGTAGAGAGCTTTTAAGTAACTATCTAAAAAAGAAAAAAGGCTTTATTTTGGTATCACATGATAGATATTTTATTGATAGCACTGTCGACCATATCATGTCAATTAATAGGTCGAATATCGAGATAGTTTCCGGCAATTTTTCAAGTTGGAATGAAAATAAGCAACTTCGTGATAATTTTGAGCTTGAACAAAACTCAAAAATTAAACACGAAATAAAGAGATTATCCGAGACAGCGAAAGAAAAATCGGTGTGGTCTGACGAAATCGAAAAAACGAAGTATAACACGAAAATTTCAGGACTTCGACCCGACAGAGGATATATAGGCCATCAGGCTGCCCGAATGATGAAACGCTCAAAGTCTATTGAAAAAAGAATTGAAAGTCAGATTTCGGAAAAGGAAAGTTTGCTTAAAAACATTGAAAGTGCAGATGATTTGAAGATTATGCCACTGAGCTTTCATTCAAAACGATTACTGCAAGGTGAGCAAATCTCGATTTTTTATGATGAGCATGAAGTTTTAAGCGGATTAAGTTTTGAAATTTTTCAAGGTCAAAAAGTGAATATTAAAGGCAAAAACGGCAGCGGTAAATCTAGTTTAATCAAATTAATTTTAGGCGAAAATATTACACATACAGGTGATTTTTTCAAAGCTAAAGGCTTAAATATATCCTATGTTTCCCAAGATACCTCGTTTTTACAGGGAAAACTGTCCGCTTTTGAGCAAGAAGCTGAGCTTGATGTCAGCTTGTTTCGTGCAATTTTAAGAAAGCTTGATTTTTCACGAGAGAGCTTTGAAAAACCGCTCGAAACCTACAGCGCTGGCCAAAAGAAAAAATTACTAATAGCAAAATCGCTATCACAAAAAGCTCATCTTTATATTTGGGACGAGCCACTAAATTATATCGACGTTTTATCTCGAATTCAAATTGAAAATCTGATAAAATCTAGTAATCTTACGCTAATTTTCGTAGAGCATGATAAAACCTTCTGCGAGAATATTGCAGACACAACTATAATACTAGACAAATAAAAGCAGTGCCAAGTGTGAACTTGCACTGCTTTTTTGTACTATAATAGTTTGATTTTCTAATCTTGCACTATTGTAAAATGGTTATCACTTCTATAATTTTCGATATCGTCTATCGGATACTCCTCGCTCACAAGGTACATTTTCTCCCCATTAAATACAACTAAAAAGTCAGCAATCCCGAAAATATCATTATTAAACACATCGTTTTCTTTATCTAGCACCCAAGATGTTTGAGCCATTACAGTTTCTACACTATATACGTCTGTATATACTCTTTTCATATGTCCAATATATAAGACTGTATTTCCATTTTCGTCTATGGATGGTGTGCTTTCGTTTTCGTCTCGCATTTCAACAGGATAGCTAAATGTTATTGTTTCAAAATTATTGTCTGCATCGGCTAAGACTGAAACTTCTGATGGCACAGGTAAAGTTGATTCATTGCCTAACTCGATTAAATCATCAGAATATACAGGAGTATATTTTTTAGTAATCGCCAATGAATTTACAAATTCCTCTACATTTTCATAGCGAATATCAATTGGATTATCAGAGTCATTTTTGTAGACTAAGTACATATATATTGGTGGGTCGTCTGTCAAGCCCCCGCCAATTACAAATGTAAATACATCATTTATATGATACAAACGGATGTATGAACCCAAACCGCCCTCTTCATATACGAAGTCATCAAAATCTGCCCAAGATAAGTCTTGACCTTTTTCGGATAGCTTTATTATATCGTCGAGAGTTAAACTTTCCTTATCGTGAGTTGAGTAGTACACGTGGATTATATCGCTTCCAACTCCTGTGTAATCGCTTCCCCCACCGGAATAAAGTGGTTGAATATCCAAACGAACATGATAATTGACGGAGTTAGTCACGCCATTTTTATTGTAGTAAATCTCTCTGCCCAAATTTGCTTTTTCATAATCCGAAATACTTATAGTATATCTATCAGGTGGAGTTTTGCAGAGGGCAAATATTTCATCTTGTGGCAGATATTTTAACGCCTCGAAATAATAAAGTAATTTAAAAGTCGGCTCGCCAGTATTTTGCCATTCTACAGGCTCGGAAATAGTAATTTGACTATTTTCTAGCGAAAATCCCAGTTCTATTTTCGAATAAAAGTTATGAAAAAATCCTATTGATTCATCTTTTACAAATTCAAAATTGGGAGATACAGATATATCGGCATCGTAGAATATATTTAGCTCACTGAAATCCAAATCATAAAAGTCTGCTATGCTTTGCGTGAGTTCTACAGGTGCTAAATCAGATAAAGCATTACTACTCATGGGAATAGCTTTATTTTCCGCCCTACTGCTCATAAAACCTACGCTCAAAACCACAACAACAATTACAGCTAACACACTAACCCACACGAGCGGTTCTTTGTAGCTCATAATATTCTTAACCCTCCCTTTTGGGTCGCCCTCGCCAAAGGCAAGCGGTGTCGCAAACATAATCTTACTGCCCGTCGCTAAGCGCAGCAAAGAAGTCGAATATTCGGCTCTTATATCGCCGTGCATGTTTTTCATAACTGCTTCGTCACATGACATCTCCATGTCTTTGCCTGATAACACGAACGCTAGCCAAACCAAAGGATTATACCAGTGCAGAGCAAGTGCGACAAATGCAAGTATGCGTGTGATGTGGTCAAATCTTTTGATATGGTGTTTTTCGTGAGCTATAATATATTCTTTTTCCCTGTCCGACAAGGAGGACGGAAGAAAAATCTTTGGCTTTATAATACCCATTACAAACGGCGAAGAAATATGGTCGGCAACATAGATATTTTCCTTTAGTGGCGTAGCTCCTATTAGATTTTTTTGTAGTTTTGCGTATTGCACTATGCTTATAATCAGCATTATGACTATGCCCATTGTCCAAATATATGGCAGAAACGACTCCGCCAGAGGGCGCTCAGGTTCTGCAGCCACTTCCCTTGGGGTTTCGTATTGATATTGCGTTGTCGGATTAGATTCTATAATAAAGTCAGTGGAAATTTGAGGAACTCTAGTGACTGACCCACTGTCTTCGGGAATAATTCCCACAGAACTTTCAAATGTAAAAGGGCACAAGAGCCTGAACAGTACCACCGCCCATAAGGCAAAAGAGAATATTTTCGGTGCTTTTTTTAACAGAAAACGAGCAAGTATCACTGCAATTATGACATAGCTTGCAGTTGTGCTCATGCTCAGAAAAGATGAAAAGAGCCTTTCAAGCATTGTTATACCCCCTTATTTTCATCTATGAATTTTTGCAAATCTTCTATTTCTTTGTCCGATAATTTTTTGCGCAGTGAGAATGAAGCGAGAAAACTCGGCAATGAGCCTTCAAAAGTTTCTTCGACAAAACGCTCGCTTTGCATAGAAATATACTGCTCCTTTGTGACAATAGAGCTGACTATTGCGTCCTTATTTTGAAAAATTCCTTTTTCGCACAATTTTCGTAAAATATTATATGTAGTAGGTTTTTTCCACGAAAGTTCAGCTCCGGCAAGCTTCACAAGCTCACCCGATGCAAGTGGTTCGTTCTCCCAAATAATGCTCGCAAATCGCATTTCGACCTCGCCTAATCTGTAGTCAATCATATTTAAGCCTCCTTTGGTTTGTTATCAATAAACCTATTTATATTATGAGTTTATCATCAACGAACCAAAATGTCAATACTCAATTTATTCGCACAAAAACCTATATTAGGGGGAGCTTGAGGGGGCGAAGCCCAATTAGAATTGGACAAACTAAAATGGACATTGGCAGTTTGCCAACGTCCATTTTTTTTCACTATTCTAAACTCTAAACTATATCAAAACCTAGGTCTTCAATAATTTCAGTCATTTCTTCCTTTGATAAACTTGTTTCGACTGTAATGGTTTTAGCCTCTAAATTACAATCTATACTGCTAATCTCAGCAATTTTGCCCATGACCGCTTCAGCTCTCGCAGTGCATTTACCACAAACCATACCTTCTACTTTAAAAGTCATTTTTTCCATAATCGTACCTCGCCTTTCAATATATAAATTATTTTTTGTCTGGATTAAATTTAGTCAACCTCAGGGAATTTGTCACAACCGACACAGACGATAATGCCATCGCACCACCGGCAAATGCCGGCGTAAGCAGTGGACCGCCCAACGCGTAGAGAAGCCCAGCCGCAATTGGTATGCCTATGCAGTTATAGATAAAAGCCCAAAAAAGGTTTTCTTTAATTATTGCCATAGTTTTTTTAGATAGTACCAAACTATCAACCACTGCGCCGAGATTTTCGCCCATTAGTATTATTCCCGAGGACTCAGCCGCCGCATCTGTGCCACTGTGCACCGCAATACCGACATCAGCCGCCGCCAGTGCAGGAGCATCATTTATGCCATCACCAACCATTGCAACAACTTTACCGCTAGCTTTGGCGGATTCTACTTCGGCAGACTTATCCTGTGGTAATACCTGTGATTTAACACTGGTAATTCCGGCTTCTTTAGCTATAACAGTAGCCGCACCGTGGTTATCCCCGGTTATCATGCCTGTTTCAATTCCCATTGAATTAAGCCTAGCGATGGCTATTTTTGCATCTTCTCTTATGCTGTCTGATAGTGCAATCAGCCCAGAGTACACACCGTCTACACCGATATACATAGCAGTGCAACCCATAGGAATTAAGCTTTGGCTGTCGTCGGGTAATGTAATATTTTCTAGCTCCATTAATTTCGCTGTGCCAGCTGTTATGGTTTGATTACCGATGGTGGCTGTCACGCCTTTACCAGCATGTGCTTTAAGGCTATCAGGTGATATCAGCTGTATATTATTTTCAACTGCATAGTCCACAACAGCCACAGCAATTGGATGCTCTGAACCTTTTTCGGCAGATGCCGTAAGTTTTATCAAGAGCTCTTTGTCGACATTATGAGGAATAATTTCTGCTACTTTTAATCTACCGTGTGTTATAGTGCCTGTTTTATCAAAAAATACCGTATTAATTTTTGATGCTTGCTCAATGACATCGCCACCGCGGTATAGTATGCCTAAGTTTGCACCTCTACCCGAACCAGCCATTACAGCTATAGGTGTTGCAAGGCCTAATGCACAAGGGCAAGCTACTACAAGCACAGACACAAAAATGTTCATAACAAAAGATACATCTTTACCTAATAAAAGCCATATCCCAGCCGACAAAAAGGCTATTGCTACAACAGAGGGCACAAATACACCCGAGATTTTATCCGCAAGTCTAGCCGCCGGAGCTTTTCTCTCTTGTGCTTCGGTTACAAGCTTTAAAACTTGGGCAATGGCTGTATTTCCGCCTACTCCAGTTGCGCGAACACGGAAAAATCCATCTTTACAAATAGTTCCACCGGAAACCTTGCTGTCTTTTTCTTTGTAGACTGGGATGCTCTCTCCCGTTAGCATGGATTCATCTACAGAGCCTTCGCCCGTTACGATGATACCATCGACTGCAATTCTATACCCAGGTTTTACTATTACTATATCTTCGAGCTTAATTAATGCCGAGGGGACTTCGAGCTCCTCTCCGTCACGATCTACAAAAGCTGTACCTGGCATCATAGACGCAAGGGCTGTGATAGCTTTTTTTGCTGCACTTTTGCTTCGCTCCTCTAGGTATTTTCCTAAAAGCACCAAAGCAACCACCACCGCCGCTGATTCAAAGTATAGATTATGCCCTGCGTGAATATCTCCACCCAAAACCAAGGCTGTGTTGTACAAGCTATATATAAAAGCTGTTCCTGTGCCAATTGCGACAAGGCTATCCATATTAGGGTGCAATGCAATAATATTTTTTACGCCACTGATAAAAAATCTTCGACCAGCCACCAGTACTATAATGGTTAAAAACATTTGTATTAGAACAAAATTCACCATACTGCTTTCCATAGCAATAATTTCAGGCAGTGGTAGCTTTATCGGTAGCATATGACTCATGCCAATGTAAAGCTCCATAGCACCAAATACAAGCGCAACCGCTAAAGTGGCGGTGCTTATAGCAAATTTTTCCGCTTTGGGAGTTTCTTTTGCAAGCTCTGCTGAAAAACCCGCCCTTTCAACGGCTGTTATAAGTTGTTCTTCTGTTATTGTTCCGTCAGTGTGTATGGTTGCTGTGTTGGTTGCGAGATTTACCGTAGCTGTTTCAACGCCTTTTTTTCTATTTAGAGCTTTCTCAACCGACGCACTGCAAGCGGCGCAGGTCATGCCTTCTATCGATAATCGAATTGTATTCTTTTCCATATATCATGTCCTTTTCCGATATATTTGCGTTGCAGACTTATATAGTTATAATAACCCATATTGTTCCAAATGTCTAGTTTTTTGGGAGTAATTCGCTTACATTATTTGGAGGTAATAGAAGAAAAAAGTACTAATATGGTGAAACACGATGAAAAGAATAGTTTAGCACGAAATACATATTTTTAGCTTTTTAGAGTATGAAATAACAAGAATACTATTGATTGCACTTCACTTTAGTGCTATAATGAATAGTAAGAAACTGGATTAAGATTATACAAAAATGTAAACAGGGAGGCTTTTATGAATAGGTATAAGCAATGGCTCAAGCAGACAGCGATGAGTAAAAAACTAATCCCCACACAGGTGATAACATTTTGCCTTGTTGTGCTGATAGCTTGTCTATCAATCAACTCGCTTTTTTCTGTCAACGAAATGTCAAATCAACTCATAGAAGAAAATGTCGGAAACACAGAGGATTTGAACAGCATTATTGAAACAATGTATCTCTGCCGTGTAACTGGTCGTGATATCCTTTTACAGGAAGATGAAGATCTACGCATGGATCTTTATACAAACTACCTCAATTATTTTGATTCACTAGATGAGCAAATGGACGACTTCTATGCAAAACTTGACGGCGATCGTGCCACTGTATTTTCAACCATTATTTCAAGTAAAAATCAGTACAAAGATAGCATGATTCTTTCAGCTGATTTGAAAAATGAAGGTAATCAGGATGATGAAGCGCTTGCTGCATTGCGTAGCGTAACACCGGTTGCCACAGAGTTCTTTGGCGACATTGCGATTTTCCTCGAAGAAGAAAAACAGTTGATGAATGAAGTGGTAGAAGACAATAATAACACTGTAGTTACAGTATCTGTTATGGGTGGTGTTCTTGCTTTATTTGTTGTCGTAGTGCTATTTATTTTAGTAAAGACCTTTGAACGCTCAATGAATGAGCAACTACATTCACTGCAAAGCATAGTTCACGATGTTGTCAGCACAGGTGATACAGGAATTGAAGTGCCTGAATCACTGCTTACTAACGACGAAGTTGGAGACATTGCTAAGGAAATGAAGAAATTGACAGAACTGCTTGTTGTCTATTCTTCTATTACAAACTCATTAGCACAGAAAAACTATCAAGTATCTGTGCCGATTAAGTCTCCACAGGATACACTTTCTATCAGCCTAGACTCCATGGTAAACTCTAATAACGATGTGCTACAAGATATTTTCTACACAGCGAAACAAGTTTCCGATGAGTCACAAAGCGTTTTCTCTAATGCTCGCACACTTGAGGAAGGCGTTACACAACAAGCTAGCTCGATTAATACTCTTTCTGCACTACTTGAAAATATCTCGTCAGAAATTAAAGAGAGTGCAAACAGCGCACAAAGCTCAGCAAGTCTTGCAACTCAAATGTCAACGGATATAGATACCATTGATGAGCGTGTTAAGAGCATGACACAAGCGATGAACCAAATTTCGAAGTTCTCAAACGAAATCAGCCGTATTATCACAACAATCGACGATATTTCATTCCAAACCAATATTCTAGCACTTAATGCTGCGGTTGAAGCTGCGAGAGCGGGAACAGCCGGTAAGGGATTTGCGGTTGTTGCGGATGAAGTACGTAATCTAGCAACAAAGAGTAGTGAAGCGGCTAAGCAAACAGCTGTGCTTATCGAAAACTCAGTAAGTGCTGTTTCCTACGGTGAGGAAATTGTTGAAAGCGTTGTACAAGCGTTGGTTTCTGTGCTATCGGGTGCAAATAATATCACGGGCTCAATCCAAAATATTAATGAATCCACTGCAAAACAGCTCACATCTATTATTGCTATTCACAATGAAGTTAATCAAATCTCTGAAGTTGTTCAAGCAAATCAGGGGAACAGCGTTGAAAGTACACAGATTAGCACCAAGCTTAATGCCTATGTTGAAAGCATGATTGGATTGATTTCCGACTTTACACTAAATCCTGATGCACATAATAACAAACGATAAGTTTTATGATTCGTATTTTTATTGCCGATGACCATATTTCGGTTTTAGATGCCTTTCGAAATTTTATTAGCGCAGAGGAAGATATGACATTTGTCGGCTGTGCGACTTCGGGCGTTGATGCCTTGGCACAGTGTAGAATGTTAAACCCTGATGTGGTGCTAACCGATACATCTATGGAAAATAGTGACAGTGGAATAAGATTGGCTGTACAGATTAAAGAGGAAATGCCAAACACAAGGGTGATAGTCATGTCGGGCTTTGACGAAATTTCCTATATTCCCGAGGCTAAAAAAGCAGGGGCAGATGCGTTTTTATCAAAGTCAACACCGCTGTCAGAATTTGTGCATATGATACGTGCTGTCTTGCGTGGAGAGGGGAGCTTTCCGAAGGAAGTGCAAATTCCAACGGCACAAGGTGAGACACCTTTTACAGAACGAGAACTAGAAATTATGCGCTTACTATGCCACTCGTATTCGCGAAAAGAAATTGCAGAAACCATTCATGTCGCCGAGGGTACAGTTAAAAGGCATTTGGAAAATATGCTTTTAAAATCAGGTTGCAAAAGCTCTCTGGAATTAGTTGTGTATGTGGTTGGAAATGGATGGATTTCACCCAGATAATATATTTGAAATGCAAAAACAGTAGGCTTTCTTACGAGAGAGCCTACTGTTTTTTTATTGTGAAGTGTTGATTAATCCGGCGGATGAAACCGTAATCACTATTGAAAAATCGGGTATGACTTCGACTTTGAAAGTCCCACCGGCATCCTCGACACGAGTTCGAATTCCAAAAAGACCACCGCCCTCCACCAAGGGTTTATTCGGCAACTCACCATTGTTACGAATTTCAATGCGGTAGCCCTCCGGTCCATGCTCGACAGTAACAACGACAAGTGTAGCTCCTGCATGTCTGACGGCATTGGTGCACGCCTCGCGTAGCGCGGTCAAAAGTAAAAAAGCAACTGAATTTTCGGCGGGTAAATCGGGGTGCAACTGAATTTCCAAACCGATTTTATGGAAATATTCCACGATTTCTTCATAGAATAACTGCGCATTTTTTTGATGTTGACCTTTAATTTGTGCTATTGCTTTTTGAGAGTGTGAAAGTAGCTCGTTGTACTGAGTGATATTTTCACTTTGACTGAGCCTTTGCATTGCAGTTAGTTGTTGACCCAGTACGTCATGCACTTGAGAGCGAATACGCAAATACTCTCTCTCTTTCTGGACGGCTTCCATTGTCTCTGCGATTTTCGAAGTTTCACGAGTTTCAATTTCCAGTATTTCGCCCTCTTTTTCTAATTTTAACAGGGCGATATAGTTTTCTGTGGCATCAATTACTGTGATTTCAACGTAATTGGTTTTCTTAACCCGAAAGCACCTCCTAGCAAAGCGCCATGCCTCATCTTCGGTGCGGATTAATATATCATCTTCCATTTGCTGACACTGCCCATTCTCGATTTTACAGCTCGTGAGATGCTTCCACATGAGCGCACCATTTTTTAGCTCTGCGCCAAAAAAACGAAGCATAAGCGACTGCATTTTTCGATTTGTGAGATAGATATAACCATCCTCACCACAGAATAAAATCCCAGTGGGGAGATTGTCCAGTCCCTCTTGAATAGATGCGCTTGAAAGCTCTTGTTTTTGGCGTTTGTTTTCATCATGTATAATAAAAAAACTGTGTACAAAAAGTATCAAAACTCCTAAAATCCACAAAAAATGGTAAGATATTTTAAGTGCAGTGGATAAATCGGGCTGTGTGATTAGTAAGGCGAAAATCGCAACAGCTCGCCATTTTTTTGATGTATCCGATGAAATAGCAATGATAATGGTTGCGATAAAAGCAAAAATTAACAGGGTGTTTTCTATAGGCTCGAGCGACATTACTCCATAAGGTCTATAGCCGTAGACCTGAGTTGGGACTAAAGCCAATGTGCCTATGTAAATGAGCAGAAGAAATTCACCCAGAAAGCTCTTTTGCCTTTTGGCGTCATAGCGAAATAAACGCTTTGAAACATATATAGACTGCATAGCAAAGACGACTATTGCCGTTATCAAAAACAGCACCAGTTGCATAGAGGGAAGAAAATAAAAATCAATCATGAACTCACCTCCGAATTGCCTGTCAGCATATAAACCTCAGTTTGTTCCCACTGCTTCACTGAGAGATTTGACATATCCTGATGTAGATTTGCGCAAACTTTCTCTAGTGTTTGCTTTGAAAATAGGGGAGTGTCACCGAAAACCGATAGGGTGATTTGTCCATTTTCTTCATAGAGCTGAATGACAACGGACGAGCATTGGCATGAAATTGCTTGCTCCAATGTTATTGTGCTGAGGCTATAAATAGACACAAGCTGAGAGCTGAGAAGCTGTTCGGAAATACGGCAATTGACGACGAGTGTTATATCTAATGCTTTGCAATAACTTATAAGCTCTGTCAATGCGCTTGAAATCATGCTGACTTGAACTTTATTCTGATACAATAAATTGATATGAAACATGCATGAGCGCTTCATCATACAAGCCAGTATGTTAACTGTTGCCATGGTTTTTTTGTGGTCTTGACTTTCCGAAATAGTTGCCGACAAAGCTTCTATTTTTTCTGTTCCGCTTAAAAGGATTTTGTCTATGCTCTCATAAATCTGACGCTGAACGGAAAGTGCTGAGAGGTCGGCTTGAAGCTTGCTTTTTTGCAGTAAAAGCCTGTTATTTTCTCTGCGCATTTCGTTTAAATGGGAGAGTTTTTTGTTGGTGTTATTTAAAGAAGTTTGATCCTCAAAATAGAGAAAACTACCGCCGGCTATGTCCCATTGTCTCAAGACAAAGTTTTCGTCCATTTCCTGTGATAAAAGTGAACTTTCGGCTGTGTTACCATCAAAATCTTTGATTTGCATAGCAAGTCCCGAGTGAAGAAATAGAGGTCGATATCCCATATTGTGAGGGAAAATGCGACTTATCATGCAAAGCTCCACGAAAAACGCACCAATAATCGAAATGGCAAAAGATATTTCAAAATTGATGACAATATCCACGCTGAAAATGAATGCATAAGAATATGCAAACATAAGGAAAACCATTATGACAGGACAAAGAAACATCTGTTTTCTCGGTGATTGTATGCACTGACGAATAAGGCTGATAAGCGTAACCAAGATGCTAAAATACATCCAGCCCAAAACAATAATATAACCGTAGTTATAATCATGGTATGAGTGGTTATAGTCTGTGACGATAAAAACCCACTCATGGATATGGTTCGTAAAAATCAATACAAGAATAGCGATTGTCGCTGTTAAATATAGCTTATACCATTTTTCGGTGCGTTCCACGTTTTTTGGTCTTGTGCTACGACCTGCTCTAACCATTAGGTGAATTATCGATGCAGACATGCCATACTTAGCGATGTAAGAACAATACCATAAAAGGGTTTCTATCGTGGGATTGTCCTCCACCAAATATTTTATCAAACCTATAACAATAAAGAATATTGCCATATGAATTGCAACTGCAAGTGATCTGGCTATGTGCTTATCGTTCACCCTACGCAAAATAGAATATAGGTACATTATAAGTAAAAACAGAAAAATCAAAAATGCGAGAGTGTGCTCCACGATATTTGCAAAATTGTGAGTATCTCTACCAAAAGCCGTGCGCCTGATGGTTGCGCCTAATTCGGCAGTGGCATTGCGATATGCTTCTTCATTGCTTGGTGGATGGGCGTTTGAATAGTCACCCGGATATAGTATTGGGTCGGCTCGTCCGTCGGGGAGGCGATAGCCAATGTCGATGAGCGCTTTGTCCAAATCAGGGGCAAAAATCGGTGCATTTCCGTAGTAGAGTATGCCGTAGTCTAAACTTATAGTTCCGTCAGAGGGTATGATAACCTCTAAATTTCGCCCACCGTCAATATATTCTGCGGCGGTGCTGTCGTAGGTAACGACAATAGGCTGCCACATATCTTGATAGTGGAAGCGGTCTTCCACATCCCAAAGATAACCCATGAATTCGCCTACGGCTTGGGTATTGTAATAGCCATAAATTGCGTGAGACATGGATAAAACAATATGTTGCGCCATAGGCGAGCCCCAATCGTTGGGGTCAAACCTATCTCCTAAATCAAAAGTGATATGTTCTTTTGTGTGGAGTAAATCTGCAAAGCTGTTAATTTCAACATCGGTTTGATCTCTGTCAATAGCTATGACAACTGTTTGCGTGATGTGAGGCACAAAGTGGTAATTTGGGTCGTGTTTTAAAAATGGCATTGCCTGAATGTTATAAACCGAAGCACTATCACCCAAACTAAACTCATATAATGCTGACTCGTGTGGGGAGGCGGTGAAATCCGAGCTTTGAAGATGGCTTGCTATTACCTCTTGATATAGTGGCTCAGAATTCGAAATGAAAAGTCGCTCTTCTTTTTGTTTTTGTGGGTAAAAAATTAATAGAAGGGCGATAGTGAGCAAAACTACAGCGCCAATCAAATAAAAAATTCGATTTTTGTGTACTTGCATCATTATCACCCCTCCAATCTACTAAACTATTGTTTGCATTATAGCATATTTGAGGCATTTTGTGCACAGTTTTTATTGTTTTTAGGGTGTTATTTTATCTCCTAAAAAGCTGAATATCCAAATAAGCTCATTCCGCTAGAGTTAAATTCAACAAAGAAGTTTTGCTTATCGCCGTCAGTTGAAAGCCATACATATTTTTGTGTATTTGCATCACTATCCTCTGTCAGCTGACCATGAACTCCACCTGTATACTCTAAAATATCCTCATAAGTTAGATTTGCCTTCCAAGTGGCAAAAGTTGCGTCTTGTGGCATATCGTCTTTGAGTGCTTGGTTTATCGCTTGTAGTTCTTCAATCGTGAATGAAGGCTCGACGACTTGTGAATCTGTGTTATTATCGCTTTCGCCCTCGCTAATAGTAGGTGCTTCTGTTGGTACATCAGATGTGCCAGTTGAGGTGCTACCCTCGTCAGCTACCTGAGCTAATGTATAGACAAAAGTGAAGCTTTCGTCTTCGTCTACATAATCATAAGTTGCTGTCAAAATTCCGTTAATAAGCTGAGGGGTGTACCATGTTTCATCGTCTATTGTTAAATATGTGTCGAATATCCAATCAGTACCATCGGCAATCGGGAAGAAAGTATAGTTATGAACCTCGGCATAATAGGATAATACCGCCTGACCGTTTTCATAAATTCCATCTACTGTAATTTCAAAAAAGTCCGCTGTGCCGTCATTTGCTAAGTATGCCCAAGCCTCGTGCTCGCCCTCAATATGTGGGTAAGGGCCTACATAGTCGCTAATTGTGATAGTTCCATACCATGTTGAGGGTAGTGTTAAGGTTTCAACTGCTATAGTATTTTCCGCACCATAACCAGGAGCGACAAAGTCACCATAAAAAGCATCAGTTCCGCTGTCATCTGCATCAGAGCCACCGTTTAGAAAATCCTCAGGGCTTGTTGGTTCTTGGTCTCTGATTTCTTCCCAAGCGTCGCTGTCCTCATGGGTGAAAACCATTTCAACTTCCATACCATCAGTTTCACTGGAAATAATAAAATTATCTCTCTCGATTCTGAATTCCATGGTTACGCCGTCCATTTCGAGCGTCTGACCATCTAAATCAAATGGGATTTCTATTGTTTCACCGTAAGCTGACATGGAAACTGTACCGTCGTCTGCAAATTCAATGGTCATTGGCGCTAATTCCTGTGCTTCCAAATCTGCATAATTCATTTTTATGCCCATAGTGTTCATTTCAGACAGACTATATGTACCCTCAGGACCTCCGTCTGCAATTTCATTTTCGCTCTCGTCCTCATCTTCGTCCTTGTCTTCATCCTCTGAAACATCATCACGTGGAGAACGGCGCTCGTTAACAAAAGTGATATCCATGCCTGAGTCAAGCAGATTTTCAATCACAACAACACCATCTTCCATAGTGCCTTTAAATTCGTCAGAACCTTGTGTTAATGTAAATCTAGTTCCGCTGGTCTCCCATTCGCAATTATAATCTTCTCCGTCTAAAGTCAAAGTTGCATTTCCGTTATCATCTAAAGCTAAGGTTATTCCTCCGTCGGATATTTCTTCGGGTGGAACTGATACTCCGAGCATAGAGATCTCAGTGCCCTCGTAAATAATCGCATCTTCGCCTGCTCCACCACCACATGCAGTGAATAAGATTGTGCAGAGCAAAAGCATAGCAATTAGACTGTGTAGCTTCTTCATTGTAATCCCCCTTATAATTTTGTTTTATTAGAAATGTCTACTGTTATGACACAATTTTACCTAATATAAACCAAACTGTAAATGTGCCAATCGGCACATTTACAGTTTGAAATCATAGCGGTATAATCAAAATATAAAATAGATACGGCTTTGTGAAATGCAAATTTTGGTTTCATGAAGAAAGGAGGATTGGCATGGCTTTATTTGATAAGCTAAAAGAATTACAATACGACTACAGCTCTATGCAAAGTGCTTCTGATGAATCTTTTGCTGAAAGTAGAGCGGATGACGGCTTAGACGGAGCGGTGTGTACTGAAATTAGTATTGATTCACTGCCGACAAGTCTTATTGAGTTTCAAGATATGAACACATCAAAATTCCGAGACCCAAATCAAGTTGTGGCTCTTACGGTTGTTGCCCTCAGCGTGTATCCGTATAAAAAAGAGCTTGCTATAGAAATGCTAAATTACCTCAAAGGCCCGCAAGCACTATCGCCTTATGAGCTACATTTTTTGAGAGACCGTCTGCGTGGTAAGGATTATTTACCATCCTCGTATTTTGTCGGTGCGAGTCCTGAAAATGACTACACGCCAAAAAGCCCGAGCTTTATTAATGTATACAAAACGCCTCGCAGTGAGGACATGTTAAGCGAGGGTTATATACAGCTTTTTCTAAAATCAGGAGGCGCAGACACTGCAAGACCTGTGCGCTTGCGCTATAAGCCATCGACAAAAGAGTGGTTTTTGTGGGAATACTTCCTACTAGCTGGCATAAGACAACCCAAGAGCGCTGACCCTTGGGCATGAAATTTAAAAAAGGGTATAGACTTGAACTTAAAAGTTTCGGTCTATACCCTTATTTGCTGATTTTTAGTAAGCGCCTTTAGAATAAGTCACTTCATAGCTGTGAGTGTAAATCTCAAAAACTATACCAAATGGATCTTCGACATAGCACATTTTGTATGGCTTTTCATTTGGGTAATATTCCTTGATAGGCATACGTTGCTTACCGCCATTTGCGACAATTTTTTCTATCAAGCCCTCGATATCAGGGTCTTGGACTGAGAAGTGGAAAAGTCCTGTGTTTTTGAATTTGAATTCTTGTTTTTGTTTATCGTTGTCGACGAATTCGAATAATTCTATACCGATAGCGTTTGAGGTAACCATATGCGCAATCTTAAAATCGCCATGACCCTTGCCGAAAACTTCTTCGCACATAATTCCGATTGCCGATGAGTTTTCCTCTTTGATGGTCGATGGTTGCATAACGATATACCAACCCATAACCTCGCTATAAAATTTTACTGCTTCTTCTAAATTCGGTACAGATAAACCGATGTGAGAAAATGCTCTTGGATAATTCATTCTTATTACCTCCAAATTATTATATTATGATTATACATCAAACTCAATAATTTAGACAATAACGTACTTTTTTGTACCTATATGACCTCAAGTGAAATATTATTTTTTGAAGCGTATTCTTTTGAAAAATCACAAAAGCCCTCAACAAGAGGTATAAGTCCCTCGTATTCTGTGGATAGTGAATAGACAACGTTTAAAGGCTTTTCGCAAACAACAGTTCGGATAAGAATTTTGCTTTGTTCAAGCTCTTTTAATTGTGTGACAAGCATTTTATGTGTGATATCTTGAATGCCTTTTTGCAAAAGCGAAAATCTATTATCACCATGTAGAATATGCCATAGAATTCTCATTTTCCACTTTCCGCCCAATAAATCCATAGACAAAAGTAATGCGCATGTATATTCCTCTTTGATTTTCATAATAACTCCTTAAGCTTTAAGAATAATATATTATATAAGGAGTATACCACGTTTTTTCGCAGTGGACAAGATGTGTAATGTAGAGTTATAATGACGCTAGAAACAGCTTTGAAAATAAAAAATAAAAAAATTTAAAAAATGTGATAGAAAATGCGATTGAATTGCGAATTATATTATGACAAGCAAGATTAGGGGGTGGACAAGTGAGTGTCATATCAGAAGAGGAAATAGTTCAAGCGATATTAGATAAAGAGGAAATTGCTTTAAACTATGTACTGGATAAATACGGAAACTTGATAAAAAGCATTATTAGTAAGCATATGAAGCTTTTACAAATGTATCAAGAAGAGTGCTTTAACGACGTACTGCTTGGAATATGGGATAACGCTGAGCGATATGACAACGAAAAAAGTTCGTTTAAAAACTGGGTTGCAGGCGTAGCGAGGTACAAAGCGCTAAGCTATGTGAGGAAATATATCAATGATTCATCAGTCGATGATATAGATGGCGCATATGACCTTGCAGATGAAAAAGCGGAGCGTACACTTTTGGAAGTGGAATACGACTCAGAATTTGAACAGCTTATAGATGGTTTAAATGATCAAGATAAAGAACTTTTCAGAAGATTATATCTGCATGAGCAAGATGTAAACGAAATTAGCAGTGACATGAACCTATCAAGCGGTATAATTTACAACAGGCTTTCACGAGGAAAGAAAAAACTGCGTACATTTTTAGGAGGGAAGGGTAAATAACATGGAAAAGAATATTTATGACTTATTAAACCAAGTGGAAACTGATATAGAAAACTATGAGACCTGTGAAATGACACAGGAAGAAAAAAACAACATCTTAAATAACGATATATTAAAATACAAACTTTTCAAGGAGAACAAAAAAATGAGCAACAAAAACAAAATGGGAAAAAGATTCTTAACAACAGCAGCGGCGGCTGCGATTGTAGTAACAGCGTCACTGGGAAGTGCAAGCGCATTCGCAACTACAAACCCAATTGCGCACTCTATCGCTGATATGTTCGGGCTTAACAACAATTTGTCTGACTATGCAACTGTACTTAATCAAGCTGAAACTAAAGATGATGTCACTGTTAACATCAGCGAGGTAGTCTATGACCGCGAAAACAACAAGGTAATTGTTGCAACATCTGTAACAGGTGAGGATACGTTAATCGAAGAGGGAACTCTATGGTCACCACACCTAAGACTATATATTGACGGCGAACATATGAACACAGCCCAACAAACATCAGTTAAAAAAGTTGATGAAAACACTATGGAATTTGTGAATGTATTCATGCTTAAAGATAAATTTGAAGGCGATATGGATGTAAATCTTAAAGTTGCCGGTGTTGATGTTAACGATGAGTATATCAAAGAATCTTGGGAATTTAAGTTCACAACAAACGGCGACGAACTTTCTCAAAACACCAGCACTTATGAAATCAGTCTGCCTGTAGAAGTCGGTAATGGCGAAGCTCTTGTCATAGAAACGCTTACAATCAACCCAATTAGCACAAGCATTTTCTACTCAACAGAGAACCTTCTATTTGATAACAGCTTTAAAGTTAAGGGCGTTGACAACTTAGGAAACGAAGTAACCTTCCATTCAGCACCTATTGTCGAAGGTGGATACGGCGGTGAGCTTTTGATTAATAATAGCGAGTACACACTTACAGAAGAAGTTGAATCATTTACACTTCAAGTTTGTGCAAATAACATTAACCCTGATGATAGAGGCGAATTTGTTGCGATAAGTGACGAGTTCGTAGTAGATATTAAGTAATATAATAGCTACCACAATAAAAATTTGAAAACACACTTTGCCAATCGGTAAAGTGTGTTTTCGTTTTAGGAATATTTGTAATTTTGGTGAGCAAAATTATCTGACAGCAAATTCTGTTATTAAGTATCCTGAGAATAGCACAAAAAGGAAAGCCAATGCGCCCTAGTGCTATAACACCCAGCTCGTCTTCAATGCGGAAATGATTGGCTTCGATAACAGCTTTGATTAGTTCGTCTAAGTTGCGCTCTATCCAGCAAATGCAGTACGAATTTCATCTATAGAACGACCGGAAGCGAGCAAAACAACCAATTTAATACGGCTCTTTATACCCGAAAGTGCACCGGCTAAAACTATGCCAAGTGGCTCTAATTGAGCGCCTCCGCCAACATAGCCATAACAAGCATAGGACTCACCACGAATACAGCGTGTTGCAACAACTATGGGTATGTTTTTCTCCAAAATTTTTTCAAGCATTGGAACCATGGTGCGAGGCACGTTGCCCGAGCCATAGCCCTCAACCACAAGTCCCTGTGCGCCTTGAGCAACCATATATTCAAGCAGGCGATTGTCTAAACTGGTGTGAACTTTGAACAGGGGGACATCTACATCGACATGTGAAACCTCGTGAGTTGGTGTTGCGGGTAAGCTGCGTACATAATTGACTTGACCTTTGCTGATACTACCCAAAGGACCAAAAACAGACTCGAATGCGTCGATGCGACTGGCGTGCGCTTTGATTAATTCCGAAGCCGCAAAAATCGTTTCATTAAAAAATACCAACACACCTTTGTTCGCTGATTCAGGGCAAGCTGCAACCATTGCTGCACCCAAAACATTGCCGGAAGCATCTGAATAAACATCGTGCATACTTTTCATAGCGCCTGTAAACACAACAGGTTTGTGAGTTGAAACTGTCAAATCTACGAAATAAGGGATTTCATCCATTGTATCTGTTCCTTGCAGTACGACAATTCCATCAACTTCTTCACGACTTTGGGCTTTTTGGATTTCCTTTGTCAGAAGCAGACCCTCACGCAATGTCAAATCTGAACCCGGCATGTTTAGAAGTTCGATAGACTCTATCTCAAAACGACTGTAAACGCTGCCCATAGTATTTAACAATTCTTTACCTGTTAGTGCTGGTTTAACCACACCGCTTCCTGTATCCATCTTGGACAAAATTGTTCCACCTGTGCTAAAAACGACAATATGCGGGGGTTTTGGGTTCGCGGTTTTCATAAAATAGGCTCCTTTAAATTGTGCGGTACTGCAACTATTTTATAGCACTGCGACCGCATTTATACACTGTTTTTAAATTGATACTGATTAATAATAATGGAACAACAAAGCAATGTCAATAGCTAAATTGGAGAGTATGAAATATTGAGGCTGTATTTGAGAATTTTTTGAATTCTGCCATGTCAAAAAGGCGATTTAAAACGAATTCAAAGCTTGAGGAATAGACGCTGAAATACTATATATAATATATGTATAGTGAAGTTTGAGTGTGGGTTTTAAGCAATGGATAAGGAATGAATAAAATGCATAAATATTCATCTTTGAAAATCCAAATGACAGTTTATAAGAAAGCAAAATAGGAGAAATGGCTCGCAATTGTTAACACGCTAAATTGACAATTGGGAGCTACTTTTTTTGGAGAAAAAATCGCGTAACTGCGACGAAAAAGAGGGAATTGTGCTTTGTATGGCAAAAATAGGACTATTTTTTATACATGTATAATTATTGTTGTGTGTAATATAAGAAAGTTGAAATTCTTAGTAAATACAGGGCTTTTTTATGTCTTGACACCTCTATTTTTACGATAAAATTTTAACATTTTTTACTCTAAAAAAAGCGTAATTTC
>CAYJLH010000020.1:26916-36491 GCA_964370925.1 uncultured Oscillospiraceae bacterium
GGACATATTTTGTTCATAGATTTTAGCTAATGTTCTGATTTTAAAACTAAGCCTTGCAATTGGAAATTATTTTGAGTATACTAACGATATTGTTTTCAGCAAATGACAGAGCGCCTTGACACAAAGCCTTGAATAGGTGCAGAAGTATCATGAATATTGCAAGCCGATTAGTGAATTTTTTATCATAATTTAATAACACCTTGCATGTTGTGAACTGCTTTATTGTTTTTAGGAACAATAGAGTTTTTTGCTAAAACGCCCAAAACGCCCAAAAAGAGTTCAGACTGTATAAAAACCTCTTTTTGGGGGAGCTTGAGGGGGTAGAGCCCTCCTCAAATTTAGATATACCGATGTCATTTTCATGTGTGAATACACGAAAATGAGCCTTTAGGCATTATTTTTTCAGAAAAATAATCATCGGCAGCTTGCTCGAAAAGCCCTGTGGACTTTTTCGACAAGCTGAGAGTTGTTATACATTGAAATCTCAAGGAATGCGAAACAACAATAAAAACGAAAGGAATTTTTGTAATGAGCAATGAAACAACAAAGACCAGAGCACAAATCGATGAAGAACTAAGTCACCAATTGGAGGGCAGACCAAGAATGCGAGTAGCATTCCCACTCGGTTTGCAGCATATTTTGGCGATGTTCACTTCAAACCTAGCACCTATTATGATTGTCGCAGGTGTTTGCGGACTGGTAGGAGCAGACTTAGTTATGATGATGCAGTGTGCGATGTTCGTATCCGGCGTTACTACACTAGTTCAACTTTATCCCATAAAAATAGGCAAAAATTTTCAAATCGGCGGTAATCTACCAATAGTTATGGGTACATCTTTTGCATTCGTTCCCACAATGGCATCCATAGGCGCAGTAGGCGGAATTGGTGCTGTTTTGGGTGCAAGCTTAGTCGGTAGTGCTGTCGAAGCATTTTTAGGAATTTTCTTCAAACACATTCGTCGCTTTTTCCCACCACTTGTTGTCGGATGTACTTTGATTACAATCGGTGTTAAACTTCTTGGCGTTGGTGCAGGCTACTTTGCCGGCGGTGTTGGTTCAGAAGATTATGGTTCTATACAAAACTTAGGTATTGCAAGCTTTGTTTTATTAACAACAATTTTGCTCCAGCGTTTCGGTAAAGGTGTTCTAAAAAGTTCAGCTATCTTGGTTGGACTGACAGCGGGTTACTTACTATGCATTCCACTAGATATGATTGATTTTAGCAATGTAGGCGAAGCTGGTTGGTTTAGTTTACCACTGCCAATGCGCTTTGAAATGACATTTTCTCTTCCAGCAATCCTCAGCATGACAGCACTTTATCTAGTTTCAGGACTAGAGACAATTGGTAATACCTCTGGTCTTACTATTGCAGCTTTTGACCGTGAAGCAACAGAGCGTGAGACTGCCGGTGCTATCATGGCTGACTCATTAGGTTCAGCAACAGCGGCTATATTCAATGCTTTGCCAAATACAGCTTTCGGACAAAACGTCGGTATTATCGCAGTTACTAAAGTTGTAAACAAATGGTGTGTTGCTGTTGGTGCTATTTTCTTAGCACTTTGCGGATTTATTCCAAAACTAGGCGCAATTTTCGCAGCAATCCCCGCACCTGTATTGGGTGGTGCGATTATATCTGTTTTCAGTATGATTATGCTAAACGGTATAAAAATGATCGGAAAAGCTGGATTTAGTGAGAGAAATACTCTTGTTTTGGGTATTACATTTGCTCTAGGTCTAGGACTTGCAAGTGATGCTGACGCTGTTGCCGCGCTACCTGGCGCATTGGGTTTCATTTTTGCTGACCCTGTTGCTGCGACTTGCATCGTAAGTATCATTGCTAACATTGTTTTCCCAATGAGAGACGAAGATGATATTGCAAAAGCAAAAACAGCTATGAACGACCAATAAAATATTAATTTACACAAAAAATAACTGACCTCCAAATGTAGACTTCATGTCTGAATCGGAGGTCAGTTTTTATTTTAACTATATTTTTTTGCGGAGTAAAGTGTGCTGGAAAATTCCACTTGCATAATATTCCTCAGAATAGAGCACAGGTTTTCCGAAAAAGGTATAACCTAATTCCTGCATATGTAGAACGGGAGTGGCAAAAGGGAGGTCTAAATTTTTAGCGATTTCAATATCAGCCGCTATAGCTTTAACCTCAGTGACATCAATGTGTACATCAGTGTCACAATACTCTCTGAGAAAATCAAAAATTGGTTTGTTAAAATCGGCTGACTCATAGCCTTTTTGAATGATTATGGCAGTTGCGAGGTAATCAATGCTGTAAATTGCCGGCTTATCGTCCGCATAAATCAAGCTTGATATCACTAATACAGGGTCGCCCAAATCTATTTGCAAGTGTGAGCTCACAACTTCACTCGCTTTTACTTTGTGAACATCCAATAGCTTTCGAGATGGTGTAAATCCCGAGGCCCTCACCTCATCGGAAAACTCTTGTTTTAAATCCATGCGATTGGAAATATTTAAGACAGGTCGATTAATAATCGTGCCAATTCCATGTTTTCTGTTGATAAATCCCTCGCGCTCCAGTATGGACAAAGCATCACGAATAACAGTGCGACTAACACCTATACGCAGTGCAACTTCCTTTTCAGGAGGGAGGCGTTGTTCGTATTTATATATGCCATTTTGGATTTCATCTAGGATTTTTTTTGTTATCTGCTCGGTTAAGGTTGCGCTCGTATTCATGTTTACACCTCGAATGTTTAAATAATCTGCAAAGCAGACTGTTAATATACTACCACAGGTATAATACATAGTCAACGAAAGTCACATTTTAATTAGCGAAGTAAACAGTTTTTGATGTCTATTTTGTAATAAAAGCTATTTTTAAATTTGCCAATTTGAAATATATTGACAGTAAATTTGAAAAATGGTATATTGGTGTTATCTATATTGGTCATACCTAAATACGAAAAATTACAATTATCTGGAAATTTACAGCATAATTGAAGAAAAATGAACACATTCACACTAACAGTGGTGATTTTAAAACAGGAGGTAGTTCATCGTGGTAGTTGGAAAAAGCCTTGCACGAGTTGACAGCTATGATAAAGTTACAGGTCGTGCCAAATACGCAGATGATTTGTGCGACAAAAACGCACTGATAATTAAAGTCAAACATGCGACAATCGGAAACGGCGTGGTGAAATCTATTGATATTTCAAAAGCAATGGAAATTGAGGGTGTTGTAAAAGTATTTACATGCTTCGATGTTCCAAAGCACAGATATCCAACGGCGGGACACCCTTGGTCGATGGACCCCTCGCACCAAGATGTTGCCGACCGCACAATTCTCACTTCTCGCGTTCGCTTTTATGGCGATGATATTGCAGCTGTTGTTGCGACAAATGAAGTTGCGGCGACTCAGGCGGTTAGAGCTATAACTGTTGAGTATGAAGAGTATCCAATTGTTTTGGACGCAAGAGAAGCAATGAAAGAGGGTGCACCTCTAATCCATGAGGAGTTTCCTAATAATATCCTAAAACACACACAAAATATCCGTGGTGACTATGAAAAGGCTTTGGAAGAACCAAATCTAATCAAGGTCGAAGGCTGGTACGAAACTCCATCAGTACAACATGCTCACATAGAAAACCATATATGCACAGCACATATGGAGGGTGGACGTATTGTTGTCACTAGTTCAACTCAAATCCCACATATTGCACGTCGTGTTGTTGGGCAAGCGCTTGGCATTGATTGGGGCAAAGTTCGCATTATAAAACCATATATCGGCGGTGGTTTCGGAAATAAACAGGACGTTTTGTATGAACCACTATGTGCATTTGTTTGTCAGCAACTCGGTGGACGCTTAGTAAAACTTGATAACTCACGTGAGGAAACTTTTACAAACACACGTTGCCGTCATGCAATCACATCACATATTATTTCGTGGTTAAGACCTGACGGAACTTTAGCTGCTCGTAAATTAGAAACATTTTCAAACCAAGGTGCATATGCATCTCATGGGCACTCCATTTGTGCAAAAATTATCAACATGTTCCATCAACTTTATCCATGTGACCATGTACAAGTGGACGGTTATACAGTATTCACAAACCGAACAGTTGCAGGTGCAATGCGTGGTTATGGCATTCCTCAGGCGATGTTCTGCGGTGAAAGTCATATTGATGATATCTGCAAAGTGCTTGGCGTAAGCCCGCTGGAGTGGCGACAAAAGAATGTTATGCCAAAAGGATATGTTGACCAGTTTTCAAAAAATGAAAACTATTATGACACTTTTGGCGAAGCAATGGAAAAAGGTAAAGCTTTTATCGATTACGACAGAAAAGTTAAAGAATATGCAAACCAAACAGGAGAAATTCGACGTGGTGTGGGTCTAGCTTTATTCTGGTACAACTCAGGTGTATGGCCAATTTCACTGGAATCGTCTTCTTGCCGTATGGTATTAAATCAAGATGGCTCTGTGGGACTATCAACAGGCGAAACTGAAATCGGTCAAGGTTGCGACACTGCTTTTGCGCAAATGGCGGCTGATGCTATAGGCATAGCACCTGAAAAAGTCAATATTTTAAGCACACAAGATACAGATGTTTCACCATTTGGCCTTGGCTCTTATGCTTCAAGACAAACATTTGTTGGAGGGTTTGCGATAAAGCAAACTGCGGAACTTTTCAGAGAAAAGATTTTGGAGGTCGCTCAAAAGCTAACACGTCAAATCGCCTCAGGGCTTGATATTATCGACGGTTATATTATAAGAAAGTCTGACAATCGTGTTCTGATGTCATTGGGTGACTTGGCTATGAACTCATTGTATAACATGCAGGACTCAAAACATCTGACAGCTGAAAGCACATATAATAACGAAAATAATGCATACTCTTTCGGTGGATGCTTTGTTGAGGTTGAAGTTGATATTCCGATGTGCCAAGTGAAAATTTTGAATATTGTTAATATACACGACTGTGGAACTCTTATAAATCCACAACTTGCGGAAGCTCAAGTCCATGGTGGTATGTCTATGGGAATTGGTTTTGCAATGTCTGAACATATGCAGTATGACCCTAAAACAGGCAGAGTTTTAAATGATAACCTGCTCGACTATAAACTCTCCACAACAATGGATCATCCAACTCTAAACACAATCTTTTTGGAAAATCCCGAACCTGTTCACCCGTTTGGTGCAAAGTCACTTGGTGAGCCTCCAACTTGCCCAGTAGCGCCGGCTATACGCAATGCGATTTTACAGGCAACAGGAGTTGCGGTTAACACTGTACCAATGAATCCGCACATACTATTCGAGAGATTTTCAGAAGAAGAATTATTCAAAGGTGGTGTCGCTCATGTATGATTTAAAAGCGCTTTATGAAGCGTACACAGTTGACGAGGCAGTTGCACTACGTGTGGAACATCCAGAGGCGAAAATTATCGCAGGTGGCTCGGACGTACTTGTCCAAATGCGTGAGGGCAAACTCGCTGGTAAAGAATTAATCAGTATTTTCACTGTTGACTCCATGCGTGGGATTTGCTTAGAAGAAGACGAAACTTTGCGTATCGGCTCTTTGACAAGCTTTAGTAAAATTACGAAAAATGAGCTTATTAAAAAGCATATTTTCGTACTTGGTGAGGCAGTTGACTTAGTCGGCGGACCTCAAGTTCGCAATATAGGAACAATTGGGGGAAATACTTGTAATGGTGTTACTTCCGCTGATTCAGCATCAACTTTGTTTGCGTGGGATGCGATTATAGAATTACAAGGGAAAGACGGTGTGCGCAGACTTCCTATTTCGGAATTTTATATTTCAGCCGGAAAAGTTGATATAAAACCCGACGAAATTCAAGTTGCAATACAAATTCCAAAAAAATCATATGACGGATATGTTGGACATTATATAAAATACGCCATGCGTGAGGCGATGGACATTGCGACATTGGGCTGTTCTGTAAATGTCAAATTGTCTGAGGATAAAAAGACAATTGAGGACGTTCGAATTGCTTTTGGTGTTGCAGGGCCTGTTCCTCTTCGTGCTGTGTCCGCTGAGGCAGTGGCAAAGGGTAAAGTGGTCAGTGCAGAAACAGTTACAGCATTTGCTGAGGGTGTTTTAAATGATATACGTCCACGTGATAGCTGGAGAGCATCAAAGGCTTTTCGTGAGCATATCGCTGTGGTTTTAGCGAAAAGAGCGCTTACAAAATCCATTGAATTGGCAGGAGGCGTATTATAATGGCACAATACAAACTTGTAAAATGTACAATCAATGGCGTAAAATCAGAAATGATGGTTGATGTCTGTGCATCATTGACTGATATGCTACGAAATGATTACCGCTTAACTTCTGTAAAAAAAGGCTGTGAAGTTGGCGAATGTGGTGCATGTACTGTTTTGATAGATGGAGAGGCATATAACTCATGCATTTATCTAGCTGTTTGGGCGGATGGTAAAGAAATTTTGACACTAGAGGGACTGACAAATTCTGACGGTAGCCTATCAGATATACAGCAAGCTTTCATTGATGAAGCTGCTATACAATGCGGATTTTGCACCCCTGGTGTTATCATGACTGCTGCGGAGATTTTGGAAGAAAAAAGACTATATTCAGACGAAGAACTGCGTAAATTCCTTTCTGGTCATCTTTGTCGCTGTACCGGATATGAAAATATACTTCGTGCTGTGAAAAAAACAATGCTCGAAAGATTAGGTCAAACTAAGGAATAAACTAAAATAGACACCGACAGCGAATAATTGCAGTCGGTGTCTTGGACTATAAATTTGGAAGATATGAGGGTGTAATTTTGAAAATCGAATATGTATACAAGTGCATTGAAGAAAATGGTACGCATCAGGTTTTGCCAATTATTGATTATATCAACAAGAATTTTTCAGAGGCAAGCTTTGATGAATATAACTCCGAAAAATCGCATATCCCAACATGGAGAATTGATGAAAAATATGTTGGGATTGGATGCAGAAAACATTATATTTCTCTGTACTTTAGCGACAGGGAGGCTGTGCGTGTAATCGATGAAAACACGCCATATTGCAGGGCGCAAAAAGGCTGTGTCAATTTTAGTTATAAACGAGAATTACCACTTGAAGCAATATTTAAAGGGATAGATAAATGCTTAGGGAAATAAGGACTTGATAATTTTGACATAATTGCTATATAATGTATATTGAAAATTAACTTTACTTCAAAGGGAGAGAGACTTTGATATATTTTGACTGTGGCGCAACTAGCCTTCAAAAACCGCCCGAAGTTTTAAAAGCTGTGGCTGATGGGATAACATCACTTGGGAATTATGGTCGCTCATTTCACACTCCGTCAGTGCTTGCTGGACGTGCGATTTTTTCTGCAAGGAGAGAAGTAGCTAAGCTTCTACACTTAGAAGATGCTCAAAAAATTGCTTTCACTTCCAATGCAACAGAGAGTTTGAATTTAGTCATTCAAAATTTTATTTCAGAAAATGACCATGTTATTACGAGCGAATTGGAGCATAATTCTGTGCTTCGACCTCTGTACAAAACAGGCTGTGAACTGTCATTTTTGAAAATTGAAGACAGCGGAACTGTGGATATATCAAAACTATCGACTTTAGTGAAAATTAATACAAAAGCCGTGGTTTTAACGCATGGCTCTAATCTTTTGGGCTCTATCATAGATATTTCGAAAGTCTATGATTTTTGCAAAGCTCAAAATATTTTACTGATTGCGGATGTTTCTCAGACCTTTGGTGCGGTGGAAGTCTCAGCGGATATGGCTGACATAATCTGTTTCACAGGACATAAATCGCTACTCGGCCCACAGGGGACAGGTGGAATTGTAATTAAAAACGAAATGGAATTACCTCTTGCTAAAACAGGTGGAACAGGCGGAGATAGTTTTGAAAAACACCAAAAATTGGTGATGCCTGATGCTTTCGAAGCGGGAACTGCAAATACAGCAGGGCTTGCTGGGCTTTGCGAGGGAGTAAAGTTCATTAATAATTTGGGCATAGAGCAAATATCAAAACATGAAAAATTCTTACGTGATACATTTGTAAATGAAGTTTTAAAAATTCCCAAAATAACGCTATATGGCGAAGGAAACTGCGAAAAACTTGCCGTAATTGCCCTAAATATTGCAGATTTTCAATCTGAGGATGTGGCGCTAATGCTCTGGGAGGATTATGAAATAGCCACAAGAAGCGGAGTACATTGCGCTCCCTTGGTTCATAGGCATTTTGGTACGGAAAATAGAGGGATGGTAAGGTTTTCGTTTGGGATTTTTAACACATTAGAGGAAATTGAAATTGCAATCAAAGCACTAAAAGATATCTCGTCAAAAGGTTAAAGTTTGAAAATGAATTTATAACTCCAGATTATAGAATAAGGAAAGACACAGCGATAAATATGAAAACAGAAATTGTAATCACCTTTGACAGCACAAACCAAGCAATAGCAGGGGAAAATTCTGTATTTGAAAATGGGATTAATGCCTCGGTGATGCCTTTGCCGTCGACTTTGGGCGCTGGCTGTGGCATGTGCCTTAGAGTGAAAGAAGATGAAATAAAAAGCACTTTGATAGTGTTAAAAGAGAACAATGTAAAATACGCTTCTGCATATGTAAGAACAGTGATTAATGGAAAAAGTTCTTACAGTGAATATAAATTGAATTGATGGAAATAAAAATGAAAAAACAAAAATTAAGCTTATCAGAATGTACCACAGGTGGTTGCGGAGCAAAAATTGGTGCGGATGATTTATCAAATATTTTGAATAAACTTCCCAGAGGGGAAAACGCAGATTTAATCGTTGGTTTCGACAGTGCTGACGATGCTGCGGTTTATCGAGTAGAGGGCGAAAACTGCATAATTTCGACCGTTGATTTTTTTTCGCCTATGGTCGAAGACCCAAAAAGTTTCGGAAGAATTGCGGCGGCAAATGCCCTCAGTGACGTGTATGCAATGGGTGGAAAACCAGTTATGGCGCTAAATCTAGTGTGCTTTCCTGAAAAGTTAGACAAGAGCATTTTGGGAGAAATCCTAGAGGGTGGAAGCGAAAAGGTTTTGGAAGCTGGGGCAGTAATCGGCGGTGGACATTCGATTTACGACAGTGAGCCTAAATATGGCTTGTCTGTGATGGGTATAGTCAAAGAAAAAGATATGCTTAAAAATGACAGCCCCAAAGTTGGACACAAACTGATTTTGACCAAGGCGTTGGGTGTCGGAATTGTAATGGCGGCAGCGAGAGTTGAGCTTGCCAGTGTTGAAGCGACAAAAAAAGCCATTGCAAGTATGGAGAGATTAAATCGCTATTCTGCTGAAAAAATGGCAACTTATGACGTGAGCGCGTGTACGGATATTACAGGCTTTGGATTGCTTGCGCATCTTTTAGAGATGTGTTCCGACAAGGTTTCCGCAAAGATTTACACAAAGGATTTACCGATAATACCAGAGGCATTGGACTACGCAAATGATTATATACTAACAGCTGCTGGACAGAGGAATAGAAACCACTTTGGCGAAAATGGAGACATAGAAATGCTATCTTTTGCTTTGGCAGAACTCATGTTTGACCCTCAAACTTCGGGTGGACTTTTGATGGC
>CAYJLH010000021.1:0-6424 GCA_964370925.1 uncultured Oscillospiraceae bacterium
ATTACTATTGACTTTTTCTTGGTAAAGTAATATAATTTGCACAGTAGAGCTGAGAGAAAAAATGAATTATAATAATTTATCCGACGAAGAACTGGTAAATTTTGCCAGTAAAAACGACACCCAAGCCGAAGAGAATATTGTATTAAGATACAGTAGGCTCGTGCGCATTTGTGCAATACCTTATTTTCTTGTCGGCGGCGATAGTGAAGACCTCATCCAAGAGGGAATGATTGGTCTTTTATCTGCTATACGAGCTTATAGGTCTGACCAAAATGTACTGTTTAAAACCTTCGCCGAAACATGCATAAGGAATAGGTTAATATCCGCAGTTCGATCAGCCTCGAGCTTGAAACACAATCCCCTAAATGATGGTATCCCGCTTGAAGATGTCCTCTCCGAAGACCACCAATCCGAATTTTCCGGCTTGGAACTTTATAGGCGTGTCCCTGAAGAACAGGTTCTTGCCAGAGAGAGAAAAACGGAACTTATATCTTCGTTCTCACAGTATTTGTCAAAGCTTGAAATCAAAATACTAACCCTATATCTTGACGGTCTTTCCTACAAAGAAATGGCTGAATATATAGGTCGCTCGGAAAAAACCATCGACAACGCTGTGCAACGAATCCGAAAAAAACTGGCGCGGCAACCCAACTTTGGCGACAACAGTTAGCCCTGTTCGCATATTCTAACGGAAAATAAAGCAAGAAGAGAGAGGAATTTAAAATGTACGAAGACAAAAATCTAACCTGCAAGGAGTGCAGCTCCGAGTTCGTATTCACATCAGGAGAACAAGAGTTTTACGCAGAGCGTGGTTTCCAAAACGAGCCACAACGCTGCAAATCTTGCCGCGACGCACGCAAGAACGCATCTCGTGGACCTCGTGAATTTTTCGCAGCAACTTGCGCATCTTGCGGTTCTGAAGCTAAGGTTCCATTTGAACCTAAAACTGACAGACCTGTTTACTGCAGCGATTGCTTTGCAAGAATGAGAGAAACAGTCTAATTAAATCAGTAAAAAAAAGAGGCGAACGCCTCTTTTTTTTACTTTTAGAGGCTAGCAACAGCACACTTTATTAAATTTTGGGCAATAGATCTCTTAATTTTAATATTTGCCATATTTTAAAAGGCTCAAACCACAAAAAACTGTTGAAATTATTTGGAATTACAGGTATAATGACATAGAAAGATAATATTGTTTATAATGTATACAGTTGTCTTTATGAAATTTCCTTGCTCTATAAAATATTTGTCGTGGCAAGGCGACGGAATGGAGTTTTTAAAATGGTAGTAACAAAAGATACAATTATCTCAGAGGTCATGGAAGGCGCTCCTCAAACTTATGTACTTTTCAAAGCAATCGGAATGCACTGCATGGGTTGCGCTATGGCTAACGGCGAAACTGTCGCTGAAGCATGTGAAGTTCACGGTGTTAATGCTGAGGAATTTATCAAAAGCCTTAATGCTTTCATTGAAAAAATCTAGTTTTTATATCTGCGAAAGTCTATTTAAGGATTTTCGCAGAGAAAAATATATTTAAGCGAAAGAGATTTGATGGAAAAAATTACATTACCACCAAGGCTTGAATTGGTTGCTTCGCTCGTGCCTTTTGGCTCGACCGTTGCAGATATAGGCACAGACCATGGAAGAATCCCTGTTTTTTTGGTTCAACACGAGCGTGTTTCCGGCGCTATAGCCGCCGACCTCAACGAAGAGCCTTTAAACAGGGCGAAAGCGCTTATCTCCGAACATGGTCTAGGTCAAAAAATCAAAATCGTACTTAGTGACGGATTACGTCAAATCGAGCCATGCTCAGCTGACACCATCGTCATTGCGGGCATGGGTGGAGAGACAATAATTAACATATTATCGGCTGTATCATGGATTAAAGATGGTGTAAAACTAATTTTACAACCACAGTCCAAACAGTCTGAACTTCGTTTGTGGCTCATTGAAAATGAATTTAAAATAGTGAATGAACACCTTGTAGTTGATAATGACAGAATTTACTCTGTCATCGAGGTTACTAGCGGAATTTCCGAAAGCTATAATTTGGCAGAATTAGTGGTCGGAAAACCCGAAAAACACAGTTCTCTTTCACTTTTTGAAAAATATACCGAGAATTCACTTTTGAAAATCGAGAAAATTATTGATGGGCTGAAAAATTCTGAGGGCATCGACGAAAAAAAGAAGCTTTCGGAATACTTGGGAGCAGTCCACGGTTTACAAGAAATTAGGAGGGGATTAAATCATGGTCAGAATTGACGATGTAATGGATTTCTTTGAAAAAACAGTACCCACAGCTATGAAAATGGACTTTGATAATGTTGGTTTTCTTGTCGGAAAAATCACAAACGAAGTCACAAAAGCTTTAGTTGCCTTGGATATAACTGACGAAGTTATCGAAGAAGCAATTGAGATGGGCGCAGAGCTTATCATTTCGCATCACCCCATGTTTTTCAAAGTTAAGTCAGTTACAAACACCACCAGAGAGGGCAGAAAAGTCATCCGTATGCTTGAAAACGGAGTTTCCGCAATTTGCCTTCATACAAATTTGGACACAGTCGCGGGTGGTGTTAGCGACGCTCTTATAGAAAAATTGGGATGCAAAAATTTCGGAGCACTTGAAGAAAGCGAAAATTTCAAAAATGGTCAGGCATATGGAATGGGAAGACATGGCGAATTTACAAACCCTATGACTATGCCCGAATTGATGCATTTAGTTAAAGAAATGCTTAACACAAACGGTCAGCGTTATCATGATGCTGGCAGACCCGTTAAGCAAATCGCTGTTTGTGGCGGTTCCGGTGGCGACCTTATTGACACTGTACTTGCGCGTGGTTGTGATACTTATATTACAGCAGACATTAAATACCATCAGTTTTTGCACGCTGTTGAATCCGGTCTAAATATTATCGATGCTGGTCACTACAGCACTGAAAATTTAATCGTACCTGTAATTGCAGATATGCTTAGAGGATATTTCCGCGAAATCGAAGTCGAAATCAGCAAAAGACATGTCCAATGCATTGATTTTTACTCATAATTCCTTAAATAATATAAGAACGCACTCTCGGCTTGCTTTAATTGGGAAGCAGCTGAGCTAAGTGCGTTCTTTTATTTTGTAGTTTATAGACAAGGGGGCTTGTCCCTACAGAGTTTTTATCGCCTCTTTAAATCAAATTCTTGTGAGCATTGCCGAAAATTCAGCCCTAGTCACGTCATTAAAAGGTTTAAATGTTCCGTCTTCATAGCCTGTAATAATTCCAAGCTCTGCAAGTCTGTTTATAGCTTCAATCGACCATGAGTTTTCCTCGGCATTTACATCCGAAAAACTTGAATTAATAATACTTAAATCAGTTCTCATCATTGCTCTATCAAGTAATACAGCAATTTCTTGCCTTGAAATCGGGTCGTTGGGAGCAAAAATATCCTCGCTTTTCCCAAAAACTAAGCCATTATTTTTCGCAGTTTCGATGTAATCCGATGCCCAGTGTCCGACTGTATCCGAAAAACTTTCTTCACTCGATACAGGCTCAATTCCAAGTAGTCGACAAATAACAACAGCCGCTTCGGCACGTGTTAAGTTTTTATCAGGTGCAAATGATGTAGTCGAAGTGCCCTTCATCAAACCTTTTTCGTTTGCTGAAATAATTTCATCAATCGCCCAATGACCAATAGTATCCTCAAAATACAAGCCATTAAGCCACAGTGAATGATAGCCCCAAACACTCTCATTTTCCTGCCCTAAGCTCCAACTTCCAGCGCCTTTTAGGTTGTATTCATCAACCAATTTTAACAAATTTTTCTTTGACTCATCGCCCTCATACCAAATGGTATAATCTCCGGCGGTGAGTTTTTCACCTCCAATCACAGGCTTAATATCATACTCGCTAACAGTGATTTCAGCATAATTAGAGCCACTTTCAAAGTCATAAAAAACACGTCCATCGTAGTTTTCAATCATGCTTTTGACAACAGTGTCACTAATTCCATTTCCAACTAAAAGTTCGCCTTCATTGCTCCAAATTCTGCCAAAGTAGGGGATACCTATAACGATTTTATCCCTTGTTGTATGTTTTAGTGCATATTTTATGGAGTTTTCAACAAAATCATTGCTGGCAACCGGTCCGGCTTCACCTCCATGATAATGCTCATCGTAGGTCATTATCATAAGATAGTCACAGTTATCAGCAAGTTTTTCGTAGTCATAAGACCCTTGCCAACCTGTAGTCCAACCGTAGGGATTAGCCGCAACTGCTACTGCTAATGTTTTTTCAGCTGGTAATGCGTTGTTTAGCGTGAAAATGAACTGTGAAAACTCATCACGGTATTCGTGTGTCAAATTTTCGATGTCAATATTAATTCCATCCAGTTCATATTTTTCGATAGCCGCAACTATTTGGTCAACAAGCCTGTACATATTGTCCATTGCGGTTTCACCGAGTTCTCTGTCCCAATGATTGCTCAAAAACGGAACAACTTTCACACCCTCTTTTTTCATCTCAGCAACAAAATAATCAATACCATTGTCATTAATTTTTAAGCTTCCGTCTGAGTTTAAATCAAAATACGAGGGTGAAACCTCATCTAATGAACCGTTTGTGTTTTTAACTCTATGTACATAATCCGAGGGACTTCCGAAATATATATAGGTCATGCTGTGCCTTGCCGCAAGCGAGGGGGTCGCCATTGTTACAAGTAAAAAAACGGTCAAAATGAGTGATTTAATTTTCAAATATATACCTCCGATAAATGAATAAAATTAAGTTTGTTTCGTTCTGACAAGATTGATTATAACTGAAATTATTCAAATTTCAATGAACAAATTTTGCGTAAAATAGCAAAAAAGAGTTGAAAAATGCGTATTTCACACAAATTTCAACTCTTTTGTTAAACATTTCATCAACAGCAAGGGCCGTTACAAGGACATAACAGATTACATAAAATAATATCGCAGCAAACCGAGCCTGTGCCCATGCTAAAACTCTGGCCTCTGGTGGTATAATTCGCTCCACCTTGAGTTATAGCAGAGTAAAGCTGTCTGTAGTACATATTACTCGGGTCCATTTCAACCGCAGTTTTTGAATGTTCCATAGCACGAATTCTATTCCCCATCCTGTAACTTGCCAACGCACTGAGGTAATACCACTGTGGAACTCTGTCACGAACATCAACGCCGTCGAGCGCTTTAATCGCCTCAGCAAAATATCCCAGTCTAATATAGTTTTCAGCCGCTTGAAGCCCTGATGCTTGCTGACTGCTATAACTTCCGCTATACCCTCCGCCGAAACCACCGAAATCATTATTCGCATCAGGATTTTTAATTTGGTCATAAGCCGCATTAATTTCATTCATGCGTTGTTTTGCCGACGGGTCGTTTGGGTGCAAGTCGGGGTGATATTTTTTTGCTAGTTTTCTATAAGCTTTTTTTATCTCATCATCAGAAGCATCGCGAGACACTCCCAAAACTTTATACGGGTCACTTATCATTTGCTGTTTCTCCTCTGTCGCCCTTTTTCTTGTCAATTCCAAGGGCAAATTTAGCCCATACACCAGAATATATTATATTGCGCATAATGTCAATATTTTCGATTAGTGGTAAATTCTCAAATTTTTGTGAACATTCACCGATTAACATGGTTAAAATTGCCTCAATTTCCATTTCACTTGCGCCTTTTTCAACCATTTCAGTCAAAGGATTGTATCTATTGTGCTTAATATCTCCTTTTAAATCCACAAAAGCATCTAAAATATAAATATATTGACCTAAATTATCCGCCATATCTCCCAATGTCTTTTTCCAGTTATCTTCATAGTAAATAAACAATTCACGCATTAATTCCCCAAAGCACTGCGCCGCCGCATCTGGGTCTTGAACTCTCTCGTTTTCTAACTTCGAAAGTCTTGAAAGGCAAGAGATTATAGCCTCGGCTTGTCTGGGATATTTTTCCTCAATCTTCTGACTATCTTTTTTCAAAGCAAGAGCCAGAGCCTTTGCCGAAACTTTTTTCTCGTCATTCCAGTCATCAAGCGCCTTGTGATAGGCGAGTAGTATATTCATTTCAGCGGCATAGTCTGTGTATTTATTTATAATGTATCTATGGGTTTTCATGGGGTGGGCTATACATCTCTCATCACCGCGCTCTTCCTCAGGCTCGTAAAGGGAACTTAAGACCAAAACCAAAAAAACCATATCATAACTTATGATAGCACTTGAAGTTGTGCTGTAATTTTTTCTCAAACTGCGACATAGTCCGCAATAGTAAGCTTTATAAATATCTCGGTTCTCTTCTGTCAATTTTTCAGAATTCGCCACTACATAACCAAACATTTCTCCACTCCTAAACTTTTATTAAGAATTTTATAAAAAAGTGTTGACTTTTGTTAAATTTTTGTTATAATAATCTAGTGCTTACGGCAAATCC
>CAYJLH010000021.1:6434-14532 GCA_964370925.1 uncultured Oscillospiraceae bacterium
CCTTAAATTTCATAAGCGAGAGTGCTGGAACCGGTAGACAGGCACGTTTGAGGGGCGTGTGTCTTTGGCGTGTGGGTTCAAGTCCCATCTCTCGCACCAAAAAATAATTCACCTGAAAAGGTGGATTTTTTTATTTTTCACGGCATTTAAACATAAAAATTAGCAAAGCTACTCCAACGGCTCACTTTTAAATTCTATACACTATACCACAAAACCAGTTCAAATGCAAATTAAGCCAATTAATATAACTAATTTTCGTATATTCTCCCAAGATTTTGTCAATACTGAAATTGCCAAATAAAACAGGGAGGATCATATGAAAACACGTAAACTGATAATCACATTAGCTCTTGCGGCGGCGATTTTCACCGCAAGCATGACAACAGCTTTTGCCGAGAACTCCGCACCCGTCGCAGAGAATTTTGAAATCACAACTTTTATCAACACTTCATCAGGCGGTCAACTTTCAGCTGTCGACCCAGAGGGAGACCTTATTACATTCGAAATAACCACACCACCGATTAAAGGCGACATTGAACTTTCAGAGGACGGAAACTTTGTCTACACACCGAAAGAGGACAAAAAAGGAAAAGACTATTTCGGTTACAAGGCAATCGACTCCGACGGAAATTCTTCCCATGAGGCAACAGTTATAATTAAAATCGAAAAGCAAAAAAGCACTGTAAGCTATTCGGATTTAGATGAGTACGCCGTCGAGTATGCCGCTGTTTTGCTCGCAGAAGAGGAAATTTTCGTCGGGCAATGCGTTGGGGGTGAATATATTTTCAGTCCCGAAACAGAGGTTACTAGGGGCGAATTTCTGGCGATGTGCATGAAACTCAGTGATGTTAATTTGCTCACAGGTGTTTCAAAAACCGGTTTTTCCGATGACGAAACAATCCCACAGTGGATGCGCCCATATATTTCAACAGCTTTGTTGACAGGTGCAATTGACGGAGTTGCAACCGAAAGCGGTGTTAATTTTAATGCAACAGAAAGCATCACAAGTGCCGAAGCTGCCGTAATGCTCAACAATGTTTTGGACTTCACTGATGTAAAATACGGAGCAACAGGCGAAACAGTTCCCGTCTGGGCTAATCAGGCAAGTATGAATTTAGAAGCTCATAATATTGCAGAAACAAGTTCTATCAACAGCGAAATTTTGACTCGAAAAGAGGCAGCAATCCTGTTAGCTCGGGCAATCGAAGCAATTAGCTAATACTAATATTTTTACAAAACCGCAAGATTAAATTACCTTTCTTGCGGTTTTTGCCATATATTTTTGCACTTTAATTCGATAATTCATGAAATATAATAGTGACATTTTAATACATTTATAGTATAATATTAAAATTGAGTTCACAATTACATCTTTTAGATACAGAGGTTTCAAACATATGCTAAAGTTTATTATCAAGCGAATAGGCATGATGATTATTGCCATGTTCGTCATCGCATTATTAACTTTTACGATTATGCACTCTATTCCGGGCGGACCTTTCGCCAACGACAGGCCGGTACCGGAAGAAGTCGAAGCGGCGCTAAACGAAAAATATAATCTCGATGCACCTTTGCACGAACAATTCATAGATTATATACTCGGTGTTATGCAAGGCGACTTCGGCCCTTCATATAAATACACAGGCAGAAGCGTTAATGATTTCATCGCTGACGGTTTTCCTGTTTCGGCAAAACTCGGTGGAATTACCATTATTTTCGTTTTACTCGCCTCCATACCCATGGGTATACTGGCGGCAGTTAAAAACGGAAAATGGCAGGATATGGCGATTATGGCGCTGGCGACAATCGGTGTCACAATTCCATCTTTCGTTATCGCCTCGGTTTTGAGCTATATTTTTTCTTTCCAACTCGGTTGGCTTCCTGTTTTTGGACTCGATACAGCAGCTGGCTATGTCTTACCCGTAATCGCTCTTGGCGGTTATTCTGTCAGCTATCTTTCAAGACTGATGCGCTCAAACCTTCTTGAAGTTATGGGTCAAGACTATATCCGAACCGCTAGGGCAAAAGGTTTGGCTGAAATTCAAGTTATAGTCAAACACGCACTACGCAACGCGCTTATTCCAATCATAACCGTCTTAGGCCCAACAGTTGCAAGCCTTATGACAGGTAGCTTTGTTGTTGAAAAGATATTTTCCATCCCCGGTCTGGGTTCGTTCTTTGTCAACAGCGTCGCAGAGCGTGATTACACCACAATTATGGGTGTTACCATATTTTATGCGGCATTTTTGATGGCAATGGTTATAGTTGTTGATGTTTTCTATTGCATCGTTGACCCACGCATTAAGTTTGAAGATTAAGGAGTATCACCGTGACAGATAACAATAAATGGGATTTACTCGAAACCGACGCTTCCGACAGAGAAAAACTCTGGTCAAAAAGTCGCACATTTGCAGGCGACGTATGGTTTCGATTTAAAAGAAAGCCAACTGCAATCGCAGGGCTTGTAATCGTTGTACTACTAATTCTTTTTGCGGCAATCGGCCCTTTTTTCACTAACTACAGTTATTCAGACCAAAACCTCAATGTCGTAAATATTCCACCGGTTTTAAAAGTTTTTGAGTCACCCGGCGCTGAAAACGAATACCTCTATATCACTCAAGCTTTTAAGGTTATCACTGTAAGTGAGGACGGAAAGCTCGGAACTCAACTTGACAAAGTTCGCGATGAAATAGACAAAAAAATGATGATTTTTGACCACAACGGAACAGAAGTCGCACTTTATTTCGGCAGTTCTGATTACTTGTTGGTCAACGAGGAAACAGGCGATATTTACCCAAGTAAAACCGTTTGGAACTCTTCATATTTACTCGGCACTGACGTTTTAGGACGTGATATTTTAACAAGGCTTATGTACGGTACTCGTGTTTCACTTACAATCGCCTTTGTTGCAGCTCTCGTTAACATGGTTATCGGAATTTTATATGGCGGAATTTCCGGTTTTGCCTCTGGAAAAGTCGACCTTGTTATGATGCGTATAGTCGATATTATAAGCACAATTCCGCTTATGCTCTATGTCATTCTTGTTATGGTTAAGCTCGGCGACGGTCTGCAAAGTATCATAATAGCCTTGGGAAGTGTTTACTGGGTTAATATGGCTCGTGTCGTGCGTGGTCAGGTGCTCAGCCTTAAACAACAAGAATTTGTCGTTGCAGCTAAAACAATCGGTTCAAGCACAAGCACGATTTTATTTCAGCATTTAATACCCAATGCAATGGGTGCAATTTTGGTTACGGTCACTATGCTAATTCCATCTGCAATATTTATGGAAGCCTTTTTGGGATATCTCGGCATAGGTCTAAAACCACCCGAAGCAAGCCTTGGAACTATGTGCAATGATGCGACAGCGGCTTTGCGCTCAACTCCACATACATTGTTTATACCTGCTTCGGTAATTTGCATAATTATGTTTGCATTTAACTTTGTCGGCGACGGTTTGCGTGATGCGCTCGACCCGAAACTGAAGAAATAAAAGGAAATGAAAAAATGGCTTCAATTTTACAAATAGAGGATTTAAAAACCTCTTTCTTCACTTCAAACGGAGAAGTTCAAGCCGTTAGAGGCGTGAGTTTTTCTGTTGAACAGGGTGAGATTTTGGGCATAGTAGGGGAGTCGGGAAGCGGTAAAAGCGTTACCGCAATGTCGATTTTAAGACTGCTTGCCGATACTGCTAAAATAAAAAATGGCTCAATAAAGTTTGAGGATACCGAACTAACAACCCTGTCAAAAAAAGACATGAGGGCTATACGTGGCGAAAAAATCGCCATGGTTTTCCAAGACCCTATGTCCTCACTAAACCCATTAATCTCAGTTGGAAAGCAAGTTGGAGAAATGATAAAAATTCACAACAAGAGCTTATCCGATGCCGAGATTAAAACCAGAGTTATAGAGCTTTTTTCACAGGTGAGAATACCTGAACCCGAAAAAAGATTTAAGTCTTTTCCCCATGAGTTTTCCGGGGGAATGCGTCAGCGTGTTATGATAGCGATGGCACTTGCAAACAGCCCACGACTTTTAATCGCCGACGAGCCGACAACCGCTCTTGATGTTACCATTCAAGACCAGATTTTAAAACAGCTTCGAGTTTTGCAAAAAGACTCGGGAACTAGCATAATATTTATTACACACGACCTTGGTGTTGTTGCAGAGCTTTGCCACAGAGTTATAGTTATGTACGGCGGACTTGTCATGGAAGAGGCAAACATCCTAGACATTTTTGATAAGCCCATGCACCCTTACACCTTGGGGCTAATGGCTTCAATCCCCGAAATTGACCAAGATAAAACAGAAAAACTCTTGTCAATTCCCGGTTCACCTCCTGATATGACAAAGCCTCCCGAGGGATGTCCTTTTGCTCCACGTTGCGCATATGCCAGAAAAATTTGCGCATCAGAACTCCCACCATATGTCAATGTCGGCGAGGGGCATCGCTCCATGTGCTGGCTTTTGACCGAGGGTGCGCCGAGTGAGCATAATCCCTTTCACAAAGATAATAAGGAGGGATTGAAATGAGTGAAAATGTTTTAGAAGTTCAAAACCTTGTCAAATATTTCAAAGCAGGAAAGCACGGCGTTGTCCACGCAGTTGATGGTGTTAGTTTCACTTTGAAAAAGGGCAGAACTTTTGGACTTGTCGGAGAGAGCGGTTGCGGAAAAAGCAGTTGCGCCCGTACAATTATCCGAATTTATGAGCCAAACAGCGGAAAAATAATCCTTGATGGCGAGGATATTTCAGATTTGTCCCAGAAAAAACTAAAGCCAATCAGACGCAAAATGCAGATGATTTTTCAAGACCCTTATGCATCACTAAATGCTCGTATGACGGTTAGGGATATTATTGCAGAGCCTTTGATTGCCCATGGTTTGATAAAAAGCAAAAATGAATCCGACGAATTTGTTTACCCAATGCTTGAGCGTGTTGGGCTTACAAAAGAGCACGCAAGGCGCTATGCCCATGAATTTTCCGGTGGTCAGCGTCAACGTGTCGGCATAGCAAGAGCGCTTATTTTAAAGCCTCAACTTGTCATCTGCGATGAGCCTATTTCGGCTCTTGACGTTTCAATCCAAGCTCAAATAGTCAATCTTTTGAGGGATTATCAAAGCGAAGAGCATCTATCATATCTGTTCATTGCCCATGATTTGTCTATGGTCAGATATGTTTCCGATGACGTTGGTGTTATGTATCTCGGAAAACTCGTTGAAACATGCGAGTCGGAAGAAATTTACAAAAACCCACTTCATCCATACACAAAAGGGCTTTTGTCTTGCGTTCCAATCGCAAACCCTGTCCTTGCAGAGCAAAAGCAAAACGCAGGCATAGAGGGCGATATACCAAGCCCCGTTAAGCCCCCGTCGGGTTGCAGATTTCATACGAGATGCCCCCATGTAAAGGATTCTTGCCGTGAAGTTGTCCCCGAGCTTGTCGAGGTTTCAAAAAACCATTTTGTAGCTTGTCATTTGTATACAGACCCCAAATAAAGTTTATTTCCGCTTTTGCGGTGATAATAATAAATTAATCAGAAAGAGGAATGAAAATGAAAAAAAGACTGTCTAGCGTACTTCTTGCCGGTGTTATGACACTAGGACTATTTTCAGGTTGCGGAAGCTCTGAGCCTGAAAATATCGGCGACATCGAATCAGAACCCCCAGTAGAGAGCACAGCTCCAGAAACAACTCCTGCCGAAGGCGATGCAGAAGAACTTGCACAAGAGATGACATTTGTTCTCACAAACCTCCCCGATGGATTAGACCCAGGCGTTACAAGTAACTCTTTTGCAAAATACGTCCTTTTCAATTCGTTTGAAGGACTAGTAACTTACAACTCAGACGGAGACCTAATCCCAGGTATGGCTGAAAGCTGGAGCATCAGCGATGATGGCACAGTTTACACATTTAAGCTTCGCGAAGGACTAAAATGGAGTGATGGCTCTGAATTCACAGCTGATGACTTTGTTTTCTCTATGCTACGTGTTGCAACTCCTGAAACAGGTGCTGAGTATGCAAACCTAGTAACTGACTACATCCTAAATGCAGATAAATATTTTGCAGGTGAAGTCGGTGCAGAGGAAGTTGGCGTTAAAGCTCTTGACGCTACAACACTTGAAATCACACTAAATCAACCAACTTCTTTCTTCATCAACATCCTAAGCATGTGGGCATACAGCCCAGTACAACAGGAAACTGTTGAAGCTAACGGCGACGCATGGAGTACAGATGCTGCAACTTATGTTTCAAACGGTCCTTTCAAAGTGACAAAAGTTACAATGAATGAAGACGTTGTTCTTGAGAAAAACGAACATTATTGGAACGCAGATGCTGTTACACTTGAAAAAATCACTTATCGTTACATCCTTGACACAGCAACAGCTCTAACAGCTTTTGAAACTGGCGAGGTTGACGGTGTTGACACAATTCCATCAGGTGACTATCAACGTCTAGTTGCTGAGGATGCTGGTGTTAGATCTTTCCCAAGCTATGCGACAACATTCTATGCAATCAACAACAATTCAGAAGTTTTCAAAGATCCACTAGTACGTAAGGCGCTAAACCTTGCTATCGACCGTGAAGCTCTTATCGAAAACGTCATCCAAGTCGATGCTGAACCTGCTTTCAGCTTCCTAGCACCCGGCTATACACTAGACGGTGTTGACATCACAGAGGGCCGTTCTGACTATGGTCTATCTGCAACTGCTGACCCAGAAGCAGCTCAAGCAGCTCTTGCTGAAGCTGGATATCCAAACGGCGAAGGCTTCCCACCACTTCAACTTTCTTTCTACAGCAATGACACAATTAAGCAAGTTACAGAAGCTATGGCTGAAATGTTTAAAGAAAACCTAAACATCGAAGTTGAAATCAGCTCAAATGAGTGGGCAATATTCAACGAAGATGTAATTGCTGGTAACTATGAAGTTGGCGCACTTGGTTGGGGTGCTGACTACCTACACCCAATGACATTTATGCCCCTAATGAAAACAGACGACTCAACAAACAAATGCTTCTATTCAAACCCAGAATACGATGCACTTGTCGAGCAAATCATGGTCGAAACAGACCCAGCAGCGGCAGCAGAGCTAATCATGCAAGCTGATGAAATTGCTTCTAATGAGTATCCTGTTATCCCACTTTACTACAGATCAACAAACATCCTTATGAGCGATAATGTTGAAGGTTATGCAATGAACTCAACTTCTGCTCTATTCTTCAAGGATGCTAAAATGGTTGGCTAATCAATGAAATGCATTATCAAAACTGAGGGCTTCGGGGATATGGTTTTTAAGCTATACCCCGAGCACGCCCCCATTACCGTTGAGAGTTTTGTAAAAACTGTTAATAGTGGTTTTTACAATGGACTTTGCTGGTGTAGAGTCGTAAAAGACTATGTCATTCAAGCAGGTTCACCTGATAACGACAACATGACAGACAGCGATTTCCATATCAAAGGCGAATTTAAAGAAAATGGATTTGAAAATCCACTTGAGCATGTTCGTGGCGCACTTTCTATGGCTCGCAGTGAAGAGCACGACTCAGCCGGAACTCAATTTTTTGTCGTCCATAAAGACGCACACAAGCTTGATGGACGCTATGCCGCATTTGGTCAAATGATTGAGGGGTTTGAAGTCTTAGACAAAATTGCAGTCATAGAAACCACAGGGCCAGAAACATGGAATAAGCCCATTAATATGCCTGTTATGACCGAAATCAGCATTACAGAGTAATTAAAACAGCTGTTGCAAATGACTAAATTTGCAACAGCTGTTTTTACATATTAATGAATTTTTTTATATTTATTGACATAAAAAAACACGCATGTTATAATCCAAATACGACAGTTTTTTTAAAAATATAAAAACTCAGGAGCGTAAATATGAGATTTGACCACTTGCACTATTTTGCAACTATATGTAAACATGACAACTTAACTAAGGCTGCGGAGGAGCTTGATATTTCTCAACCCGCACTTTCAAATAGCGTCCGCCTACTTGAAACTGATTTTGGAGTTCAGCTTTTTCGAAGAACGAGTAAAGGTCTTTCTCTCACTGACGCAGGGGAAGCTTTTTTATTTGAATCTAGCATGATTATGC
>CAYJLH010000021.1:14542-36193 GCA_964370925.1 uncultured Oscillospiraceae bacterium
TGATTATACAAAGAGTTGAGCAATTACGCAAGAAAATGGACGAATATGCTCAAATAAAGCCCAGTGTTAACATTGCAATGCCACCACTTTTGGGCACTGTTGTTTTGCAACATGCGCTTGAAGAATTTGAAATGAATTATAAGAATTTTGAGATAAAGAAAACCGAATTCGAAGCCAATTCAGACCCACAAATAATTTTCGATTCCAACAAAAAAATCGAATTTTTGGTACTCCCAAGCCTAGCGCCTTACAAGTCTGAAAAGTATGAAAGTTTTCAGCTGTGTAAAAAAGCTGTTGTCTGTTGCGTTTCGCCAAACAACCCTCTTTCCCAAAATCCAAGCATATCTTATTCACTGCTAAACGGCGAAAACGCCGCACTCTTACCCGACAGTTCTTATGTTTCTAAGCTGATGAAGAACTGCCTTGAAGAACACGGCGTTAAGCTTTCAAATTGTTCTGAATTCAACCGCATGAGCATGATTCAAAAAAGAATCACAGAAAAATCAGCGGTTTCATTTTTATATCAAGGCACATACGCCTCGTCAACAACAGTTTTAGAGCTTCCGCTGGAAAATGAAATTAATGTTTGTGTCAATCTCCTTTGGAGAAAATCACAGAAAATGAGCGAACCCGCAAAAAAATTCCTTGAATTTATAAAAGATTACCCGCTTCAATAAGTTCACATTTTTTGAAGAAATGGCATGACAATCTGAGACCATGTCTCCATCTCATCAAGTCTATCAGTCAAAGAATCAATTGGTTCGAAAAATCCTTCCAATTTTTCTGTTTCTCTGACAGAGACCGCACCGTCGACTGACATAGTGCAGAAAATTCCTAGGTGTACCTTGCCGACATCATTTGAGTCGTCATTAATAAATCCGTGAAAGTTTAATGATTTGACGATAATTTTTTCAGATACCAATTCTTCATCAACCTCACGAAGCAAACCCCTCATAATAATATCGCCTTGGCCAGCATCACAGTGCATATCAATGTGACCGCCGATGCCTAAGGAAATCAGTCCGTGGAGTCTTTTCTCCCCGGACTTTTTTAGTCTTTGGGTGCAGAAAACTGAGCCATCTTTTATAATCGCTACATATGGAATAATTTGTCGGTAGCTTGGGTCATTTTCGGCCGCAGAACGTGATATAAACTTATATTTCTTAGAAATTATGCCAGTAATCTCTAAAGTGTTTTCAGTAATAAGTCCACGGCGCGTTAGAAATTTCTTTAGGGAGTGTGTCGGAACTGCTAATACGTGTTCAGAGCTATCCATAAAAATCACTCCTTTCACCTCTATTAAAGCATATATTCACGAGTTTAGCAATAGTATTGAGCAAGGAGGTGAGCGAATTTGCAAATTTTTAATATACTCCCAAAGCGGATTTTTAGGGGATTAGGTGATTTCGAGAATAAAATCGAAGAAATTAGGCTAATCGTGGGACGAGATGTAATTGTCCACACAGCCGACGAAGAAATTTTTCCAATGAAAAACGCTCCCGTAACCCGAGATGAGCTATGGAGAATAGCCGAAGCGTCGGCTGGGGGAACACTTTTCAGTTGCGAGAGTCAATTGAGACGTGGATTTTTAAGTTTGCCCGATGGCGTTCGGGTTGGCGTGTGCGGAAGCGTTAATATTGAAAAGGGAGAGATACGAAGTTTTAACGATATATCTTCAATTTGCATACGATTTCCACATCAGGCTATAGGCTGTGCTGAGAGTTTGGGAGCAAGTTTTATCGAAGATTTTAAAAGCACCTTAATCATAGCGCCACCGGGAGGAGGAAAGACCACACTTTTGAGAGAACTTATTCGTCTGCTTTCAAACAGTGGTCACAGAGTTGGTCTATCCGACGAGAGAAGCGAGGTTGCCGCTATGCACAACGGAATTCCTCAGCTTGATATTGGGTGCAGAACGGATGTCTTTGATGGTGCGCCCAAAGCTACCGCTGTTATGACGCTTTTAAAATGCATGACACCAAAAATCATCGCATTGGACGAGATTACCGAGGAGGACGACCTTAGGGCACTAATCAATTGCCACGGCTGTGGGGTTAAGCTTTTGGCAACCGCACATGGGTTTGGGCTTGACGATTTGAAAAAACGAAAGCTCTACACTCGACTGCTAGACGAAAATATTTTCGAGCAGTTTATCGTAATCAAAAAAGAGGAAAAAAACAGGCGATACGAGGTGGAGAGCTTTGACTAAACTTTTGGGTGCTTTGATTATCAGTTTTTTCGGGTTTTTTTCGGGATATAGCATGACAAAAAATCTGCGAGAAAAAAGTAAAATTCTCCGTGAAATGATACGTGCGACCGAGCTTTTACGCTGTGAGATTTTAGCGAGAAACTCATTTGAGCGAACCGCATTAAAATTGAGTAAGCTTCTCACGGGGCGAAGCTCAGATTTTTTTACCAGCATGTATTTAAACACAAAAAACCTATCAGAGCTTGGGTTTTTCAATCTTTGGAATAAATCTGTTTTAGATAATTTTTCTGAGTTTTTATCCAAGGACGAGCTTTTAGATTTCTGCGCTTTAGGAGCTGTAATTTCAACAGGGGAAGATCCTGAGCGTGGCTTTTTAAAATGCACTGAAAGCCTTGAGCGACTTGCAATCGAGAGCGAAAACCGTGCTTTACGTGACGGAAAAATGTACATGGGCGTGGGTCTTTCTATGGGGCTTATGCTTTCGATAGTCTTGATTTGAGGTGACATAAGTGGACGTAGATTTGATTTTTAAAATTGCGGCGGTTGGAATTTTAGTTTCAGTTTTAAACGTACTCATCAGCCGTTCGGGTAGGGAAGAACAGGCGCTTATGACGACAATTGCAGGTCTTGTTGTCGTACTTGTTGTCATAGTTCAAGAGATTAGCGAGCTTTTCGAACTCATCCGAGTTCTGTTTGGTTTTTGAGTATGGAGCTTGCAATAAAAGCGACAGTATTGGGCATAACAGCAACGATTTGCACAGTTCTTTTAAAAAAACATTCACCGGAAATTGCCTTAGTTCTAGCGATTGCCGCGGCAGTTTCTATAAGCACAGCCGGCCTCTTATCCATAGACGTAATCGTATCTATGTGGGGTGATTTTGTCAGTAATTCGGGTATTTCTATGGCAGTTATTTTACCTGTTGGCAAATGTGTTGCTCTCGGACTTATAACAAAACTCTGTGCCGATTTATGCCGAGATTCAGGAACTAACACCATTGCTTCGGCGGTGGAGCTTACAGGCTGTATAAGCGCTCTGGCTGTTGCAAGCCCGCTCATCACCATGTTACTTGAGATGTTGGAGGCGATGATGTGAAAAAGTTGATTTTTGTGATATTTTTCTCCTTATTTTTGAGTTTTTCAGTCTATGCCGAGGACGATTTTTCAGGCGATTTGGGCATAGACGAGCTTGAAAATGCCATCCCACAAGAGGCTCTTGACATTTATGGCGAGCTAGATGCAGAGGCTAGTGGATTTGAGGAAAACCTCCAAAAACTTTGGAATTATTTACTCTCACACACAGGTCAATTTCTAAAAAGTGGGATAAAAAGTGCCTTTTCTATTTTGATTATTTTAATGCTCTGTTCCATGGCAAAGAGTATTTCAAGCGGAAAACTACCTGAATTTGTCTCTTTGGGTGGCGCACTTGGAATTGCAACTGTCGCTGTCGGAGATGTCTCGTCTTTTATAGGCATGGGTGAGCAAACTTTGCAGACTTTAGATGAATTTGCAACCCTACTTTTACCATGTATTGCCGCGACAACTGCGGCTATGGGCAATGTAACTACCGCAAGTGCATCTTATGCGGCAACAGCTCTTTTTATGGATGTTTTAATCTCGATTAGCTCTGCAATTGTCATGCCACTCGTCTATGTTTACATAGCGTCTGTTTGTGCAAAAGCGGCACTGGGGACAGAGGTTTTGTCTGCCGCTGCAAGCTTTTCCAAGTGGGTTTGTATTTCGGTTATGACTGTACTTGTGACGATTTTTACAGCTTATTTAACCGTTTCGGGCGTTGTCGCTTCCAGTGGTGACATGGTGGCGGCAAAGCTTGCAAAGTCGGCAATTTCCGCAACCTTACCTGTGGTCGGTGGCATAGTTTCCGGTGCGGCAGGTTCTGTTGTTGCAGGAGCAATGGCACTGCGTGCCGGCGTTGGGATTTTAGGAATGCTTGTTGTTTTGGCAGTATGCGCCGTTCCATTTTTATCACTTTTTATTCACTACCTAATCTACAAAGCCACAGCGGCAATTGGAACAGGTTTTGCCGACAGCAGAATGTCTGACATGATAGGCGGAATTGGAACAGCTTTCGGCATGGTTTTAGGGCTTGTCGGCTGTGGCGGAATTATGCTTTTCATCGCAATTGTATCGGGCATGAAGGTGGTGAGCCCCATATGACACAGGCGCTTGAACAGTGGGTGATGACATTAACTATCAGTGCCGTAATTTGCATGGTGGCTCTGGCTTTAACGCCTGAGGGCAGCATAAAATCCGTTTTAAAACTTTGCTGTACTGTTGTCATGACCATAGCCCTACTTCATCCCATAGGCGAGATAAATTTTGAAAGTTTTGCACTAAATACGGCAAAATACCGAGAAGTTTTGTACGATGCAGAAAATAAAGGCTCAGAAGCCGCAGATAGATGGTCACGTTCTATCATAGAGAGCGAATATGCCGCATATATATCGGACAAAGGGGCGAAACTGGGACATGAAAATCTTTCAGTTAGTGTAATGGCAAAGTGGGGTGATGAGGTCTGGTATCCATATGAAGTTTGGGTAAACGGAGAAGTTTCTTACGAACTTTTAAGAGTTATAGAGGGTGAACTCGGAGTCCCCTCGGAGAGGGTGTATTTGACAAATGAAGGCAGAACAGATTAAAAAATTACTAAACCGACTGAAACTAAACCCCTATGTGCCTCTTGTGCTTTTGACTGGACTTGTGCTTATTTTTTTGCCGACAGGGGAAGAGGCTGAAATGGTGTCGAACACCGAAGCACAAACAAGCATAGAAGTCCCAAGCTTTTCACTCACCTCAGAAGAGGAGCGTTTGAGCGAAATTTTAAATTGCATTTCAGGAGTGGGCGAAACTCGGGTTTTGCTCTCGCTCGACAGCACAGCAACAAGAAAACTTGCAAGCCTTGCCGATGAAGCCATAGTCGTTTCTACGGGTTCAGGTAAGGAAGAGGCAGTTGAAATTTCCTATGAATATCCGACTTATCTTGGTGCAGTTGTGGTTTGTCAAGGTGCTGAAAATTATGCTGTAAAGCTTGCAGTGACAGAGGCCGTATCCTCATACACCGGTTTGGGTGCTGGGGATATCACGGTACTTAACATGGAATAAAAAATTAAAAACGGAGGGTTACAAAATGAATAAGTTAAAACGAAATTTAGTGGTGGTAACGGTGTTGTTTTTTGTCTGTGCGGCGGTATATTTAAACTGGTCGTATAACAACACTTGGGGCGAAGCTGACGACGAAATGGTTTCCGCCGAAGACGAAGCAATGGCAGAGGCAGACAGCGAGTTTGAGCAAATGACCAGTGCCGAAGCAGAGGAATTATCAGACCCTGTTTCTGAGTATTTCGCCGAAGCTAGGCTAACTCGTCAGCAGTCGAGAGACGAGGCGCTTTCACTTCTTGAAACTGCGGCGATGTCTGAGGGCGCTTCTGCTGAAATTATAGACAGCGCAATGAATGAAATTTCAGTCATGGCAAGTTACACCATGAGCGAAAGCCAAATCGAAAACCAGCTAATTGCAAGAGAATTTTCCGACTGCGTAGTATTCATGGCAGATGATGGAATTCAAGTCGCTGTTCCCGCTCCACCTGAGGGACTTGACGCAACTGCTGTTGCAAAAATCACAGAGACTGTTACTAGCGGAACAAATTACACTATTGAGCAGATAAAGGTCATCGAAGTAAAAACTGAGTAATTAGTCGCCAATGCACAAGTTTATTTCGAAAAATTCCGCCGAACGGCGGAATTTTTCACCTAAAACAACTTCAAACAACTTCTTAAATAATCACTTTATGCAAAAAATATTCATTTATTTTGAAATATACATTAATTGGTCTTTATTTTTTGTTGGCTTTATGGTAAAATATATTAAATATGTTTTTAAAATGGGAGGGACTAACCATATGGCAGAAAACTACATTTCAAGAGAAGACGAACGCGGAAGCATAAACATCTCAGAGGATGTCATAGAAGTCATGGTAAAAGCGGCTATTTCCGAGATTGAAGGTGTTGTCAGTCTTTCGAATAATATAGGCGCAGAAATTGCCGATTTCATAGGCAGAAAAAATGTCAACAAGGGCATTAAAATCCAGTTCGAAGAAGAAAAAGTTATAATTGACGTGGTAGTCATGATCAGATTTGGAACAAATATCAGCGAAGTTGGAGCAAAAATCCAAGAGGCAATCTCCTCCGCTGTCGACAGTATGACAGGCCTTTCTTGCTTGGTTAATGTCAATATAAGCGGAATTGCCTACGATAAATAATCGCACACTCAGAAAGGAATTTTTTAAAATGATGACAAGAGCCGAAGCTCGTGATATTGCGGTAATGCTTTGTTATGCGACGGCTACGTCGGAGGATAAAGGCGCAGAATTGACCGATATTTTTTTTGACGAAGCTTATTACAAAACTTTAGAAATCGAGGGAATGGAAGTTTTCCCTAATGAAAAATTGCGCGAATATATTAAGGGCGTTGTTTTCGGAGTTAATGAAAAAATGAGTGAGCTTGACGCTCATATCACAAAATACTCCAAAGGCTGGAAAACTTCTCGTATTTCAAAAACCGCACTTACTATTCTCCGTGTTGCAATTTACGAAACTTTATATGTAAGTGACGTTCCCGAAAATGTCGCCATCAGTGAAGCGATTGAAATCGCTAAGGGCTATGAGGAAAAAGAAACAGTTTCTTTCATAAACGGTGTTTTGGGAAGTTTTGCACGTGGTGATAAAACATTCGAAATAGTCGAAGAAGAAAAAGAACAGGACGAAATCGTCAGCAGTCTTATAAGCGAAATGCAAGCTCCAACTTCTGAGGAAAGCGAAGAAGTTGTTGCAGAAATTTCAGCGCCAATTGCAGAAGAAATCGAGGAAACAATAAGCGAAACTCCTGTTTGCGCTATTGATGAAAATATTGAAGAAATTTCGGATGTGATATCAGAATGAATTCTCAAATCAGCGTTACCGAGCTGAACAATCGAATTAAGGATATAATAGATAATGACCCGATATTAATGCAGGTTTCTGTTGTTGGAGAGCTTTCAAACTATAAGGTGTACCCCTCGGGGCATCATTATTTTACGCTTAAAGACAACGAGAGCAGTATACGTTGTGTCATGTTCAGATCCTCTGCTTCTAAGCTTAAGTTCAAACCCGAAAGCGGAATGGGCGTTATTGCAGTCGGCAGAATTTCGGTTTATCCTCGTGACGGAGCTTATCAGCTCTATTGCACGGGAATTATGCCTCAGGGCATGGGTGACTTACATGTCGCCTTTGAACAACTTAAAGAAAAACTTGCAAAAGAGGGGCTTTTCTCTCCCGAATTTAAAAAGGAAATTCCACAATTTCCGAAGAGAATCGTTGTCATAACTTCTGGCGCAGGTGCGGCAGTTCACGATATTATAAGGGTACTTGCAAAGCGATGGCCTATGGCAGAAGTTTGTGTCATGCCTGTTCGTGTGCAAGGAGTCGAAGCTCCGCCTGAGATTGTCGGGGCGATTCGTTATGCCAATAAATATGCGATCGGTGACCTCATAATCACAGGCCGTGGCGGTGGTTCTATAGAAGATTTATGGGCATTTAATGACGAGAGAGTCGCAAGGGCGATTTTTGAATCAAACATACCAATTATCTCCGCTGTCGGGCATGAGCCCGATGTCACAATCGCGGATTTTGTCGCAGATATCAGAGCGGCAACGCCATCAAACGCAGCCGAGCTTGCAGTGCCTTTTCATGGAGAAATGCGAGACTTATTAAGCTCCTATGATTTCAGGTTGCACAGCGCTGTGGTTAAAAAAATTCACCATTTGAATGAAAAACTTTTAGATTTAAGTTCCAGACGAGTTATGCAAAACCCAGCCAATTATCTGGACTTAAAACGACTTGAGCTCGACCGTAGGCAAGAAAAACTGATTGCGATTTCCGAAAAACTCATCAGTCAGAAGAGAGAGCAATTTGTAAAGCTCGCTGTTGGTCTTGACGCTATGAGCCCACTTAAGGTTTTTTCACGTGGTTTTTGTATAGTAAAAAACGAAAAAGATACAATAATAAAGTCTGCAACGGAATTGGAAAAGGGCGATAAACTCAACATTCGCTTAAAAGATGGAAATGTAAATTGCACTGTGGACGGAAAGGAAATTAATAGTTTATGAACGAGGTAAAACCTGAAAATTTTGAGCAATCAATTTTTAGACTCGATACAATTGTTAAAACCCTTGAAAGAGGGGATGCACCCTTGAATGAACTGCTAACACTTTTTGAAGAGGGTACTTCCCTAATAAAAAACTGTCAAACAATACTCGATGATGCAGAACAAAAAGTAACGAAGCTTCGCCGTGGAGACGATGGCGAACCTGAACATCTACCGTTTGATGCAGAGGAGGCATAGACAAATGGAGGACTTTAAGGGTCAGTTTGATGACTACATAGAAACAATAAATTCAGCTCTGGATGGATATTTTTTAGACGATGACAGAGCATATAAAAGGCTTCATGATTCCATGCGATACAGTCTTTTATCACCTGGAAAGCGCGTCAGAGCAACTATGGTACTCGAATTTTGTCGAATATCAGGGGGCAATTACGCAAACGCACTTCCTGTTGCTTGCGCAATTGAAATGCTTCACGCATATTCACTTATTCATGATGATTTACCTTGCATGGACAACGATGAGTTGCGCCGTGGCAGAAAAACAAATCACATCGAATTTGACGAAGCAACCGCAGTTTTAGCCGGTGATGCACTTCAAACCGAAGCTTTCGCAACCATCTTAACGGCGGCATTACCCGCCGAGGTTCGTGTACGTTGCGCAGAAGTTTTGGCAAAAGCCGCTGGTAGCGATGGCATGTGTGCAGGTCAAATGATAGACATGCTCTCAGAGGGAATAATTTTATCAAAACGTGAACTAAAAGAAATTCACAGTAGAAAGACATCCGCTTTATTCGAGGCAGCTTGCGTCATGGGCGTAATTGTCGGCGGTGGAACAGCGGCACAAGAAGATGCTGCGAGGGCATATGCCGCGGCAATCGGACTTGCATTTCAGGTTCGAGATGACATGCTTGATTTGATTTCAACTGTCGAAGAACTTGGAAAGCCAATAGGCTCAGACAAAAAAAGCAACAAAACAACATTCGCAACCGCAATGGGTCTTGAAGCGTGCGAAAGCACTGTAAACCGCAAAACTCAACAGGCAAAAGAATCAATTCAACCTGAATTTAAAGACACTGCTTTCCTTGAGTGGCTTTCAGATTCACTTTCAGTGCGTAGGCACTAATTTAGCGTATAAAATCGAGGTCAATTTTCTTTGAATATTTTAAATATGATTAATTCTCCAAGCGATTTGCAGGAGTTAAATTATAAAGAGCTGGACGAACTTTCCACCGAAATACGTGACTTTTTAATAGAAAAAGTTTCAAAAAATGGTGGTCATCTGGCTTCAAATCTTGGTGCTGTGGAGCTCACGCTTGCAATTCACAGAGTTTACAACACCGAAAGTGACAGGCTTATTTTTGATGTCGGGCATCAGTGTTATGTCCATAAAATCCTAACAGGCAGACAAGACGGATTTGAAAAATTACGGCGTTTAGGCGGAATTTCCGGCTTTCCAAAACCATCAGAAAGCGAACATGATGCCTTTATCGCCGGCCATGCGTCAAACTCCGTTTCTGTTGCCCTAGGCATGACAAAAGCCCAAAAAATTCTGGACGAAAACTACTCCGTTGTTTGCCTAATCGGCGACGGCGCTTTGTCGGGTGGCTTGGCTTATGAGGGACTTAGCAACGCTGGGTCTAGTGGTGAGCCACTGGTCGTAATTTTAAACGACAACGAAATGAGTATTTCCCAAAATGTGGGTGGTACAGCGCTTATGTTGTCCCGACTTCGTGTAAAAAGCGGATACATTCAGTTCAAACGTGCTTACCGCCGTGTTATGCGTAGGTTTCCCAAAATTTACAGATTAACTCATAAATTAAAAGAGGCAATTAAGGACTTATTTCTTCCAAGCAACATTTTTATAGAGATGGGTTTTTACTATTTAGGGCCTGTCGATGGGCATAACATAAAGCAGCTTGAAGACACCTTGAATATGGCAAAAGACATGCAAAAACCTGTACTTTTGCACGTAAAAACTCAAAAGGGTAGAGGTTATCCACTAGCCGAAGCCGACCCCTCGGCTTATCACGGTGTTTCTGCTTTCGACCCTAAAATCGGAGTTAAAAAAGGTTCGGATACATTTTCCGACGTGTTCGGTTCGGCTCTCTGTGATTTGGCAGAAAAAGACAACTCTATTGTCGCAATTACTGCGGCAATGAGTAGCGGAACTGGACTTACAAATTTCGCCAAAAACTTCCCCGATAGGACTTTCGACGTCGGAATTGCAGAGGGTCATGCGGTTTCTATGGCAGCTGGACTTGCCGCTCAGGGAATTTGCCCTGTTTTTGCGGTGTATTCTAGTTTTTTACAGCGCACAGTCGATATGATGATACATGATGTCGCCTTGTCGAAGCATCATGTGGTTTTTGCTGTTGACCGTGCTGGAATTGTCGGCGCTGACGGCGAAACACATAACGGTGTTTACGACATTAGCCTTTTAAAAACCGTGCCTTACATGACCATCCTATGTCCATCCAGCTATGAAGAGCTTCGTCAAATGCTTGACATGGCAGTTAATATAATCAAAACGCCAGTGGCTGTACGATACCCCAGAGGCACTGAGGGACTATATAAGGAAAGTATGGTTTCTGCACCTGTCGTTCAGATTGGCGATGGTGAAGAAATTGCACTAATCACCTACGGAACTATGATAAATGATGCTTTAGATGCTAAAGATTTACTGGAAAAAGCCGATATTAATGTTAAGGTTATTAAATTAAATATTATAAATCCTCTGGATAAAGAGAGCATAATTTCAATGACTAGTACATGTAAATGCGCTGTTGTTATCGAGGAGGTATGTTCGGCTGGTTCTGTCGGGCAGGAGCTTTCATCCGTTATAACTTGCCCTGTACAGTGCATAAATCTTGGTGATGGAATTTTAAATCACGGAGAAGTTCGAGAGCTAAAAACAATCTCGGGATTAGATGCTGAAAGCATTGCAAAAACTTCCGCAAATTTACTTAACAATGTTATTGAGGAGATGCATAATGGCTAAAATACGACTTGACCAACTCATTTTTGATAGAGGACTTACGGAAAGTCGTGAACGTGCAAAAACCTCTGTAATGAGTGGAATTGTATTCGTAAACGGACAGCGAGCCGACAAGCCCGGAATGAGTGTAGCGCTTGATTGCAATGTGGAAGTCAGAGGCGAAACTCTAAAATATGTCAGCCGTGGCGGACTAAAAATCGAAAAAGCTCTTTCTGTTTTTGAATACGACCCCAAAGATTTGGTGTGTATAGACTGCGGAGCTTCGACAGGTGGTTTCACCGATTGTCTTTTGCAAAACGGTGCAAAAAAAGTTTATGCTGTTGATGTTGGGTATGGTCAGCTAGCTTGGAGTTTACGAACTGATGATAGGGTTGTCTCCATGGAGAGGACAAATATCAGGAATGTAACACCTGAGGATATAAACGAAAGATTTGACCTTGCTGTTATGGATTTAAGTTTTATATCACTAAAACTCGTTATTCCTGCCGTTTCTGCTCTTTTGAAAGAAAACGGCGACATTTTATGCCTTATTAAACCTCAGTTCGAGGCAGGCAAAAACAAGGTTGGAAAAAAAGGTGTTGTCCGCGAGCCGGAGATACATGAAGAAGTGCTTTTCCAATTTTTAGATTATACAAAAGATGCCGGTTTTTCTGTTATCGGCATGAATTTCTCCCCTGTTAAAGGACCGGAGGGGAATATTGAATATTTAGCTTGGCTAAAAAAAGGTGATTTTGAAAGCCGTTTTTGTGTCGAGCCAACAGAAATCGTGAAGCTATCACACAGCTCATTAAAACAAACTTCGGAGGGATTAAATGAGTGATTTAATCGCGCTTTGTCCAAATTTGTCACGCGATAAAGAGCTTGCTGTAACATATAAGATAAAAAATCTGCTAGAAAAAAATGGTTATGAAACCATAATAAGTCCAATTTATTTCACTGAAGAAAATTTGTGCATTCAAAAAAATGTCAATTATATTCCGCTCGAAACTGCTATAAAAAAGGCAAAACTTGTCGTCACTCTCGGAGGCGATGGCACAGTTTTGAAAGCTGCAAAAGATGCAGCGATTGCCGAAGTTCCCGTAATTGGCGTGAACTTGGGTCATCTGGGATTTATGACGGAGCTATCCGAAGATGAGATAGACAAGGTTTTGCTTGCTGCAAAAGGCGAGTATAAAAAGAGCATACGAATGATGCTTGACATAAGTCTTATAAGAAATGGTGAGACAATTTATTCTGAGATTGCATTAAATGATGCAGTGATTTCTGGAGTTGTCCACATGGTTTCTTTAGAAGTTATAAGGGATGGAAAAATCACAACAAAATATTCGGGCGATGGAATAATCGCCTCAACTCCGACAGGCTCAACGGCATATTCTCTTTCGGCAGGTGGCCCGCTGACAGAGCCTGAGGCGGAAAATATTTTGCTCACACCGATTTGCGCCCACACTCGCTCAGGATTTTCTTTTGTGCTTGCTCCTACGGGTAAAGTTGAAATCAAAGTTAAAAATTTACATGAAAAAAAGGCCGTTCTGTCTGTGGACGGCGGAAAAACAGTTGCACTAGAAGGCGGAGATATCGTAGAGGTTCGAAAATCAGATTTCAAAACAATTCTCGCACATGTTGGGACAAAGAGTTTTTTTGACATCGTATATGAAAAATTGGGGGTTTAGGTATGAAAACATCACGACAGACAGTCATTTTAGAAATCATTGCAGAGGAAGATATTGAAACTCAATATCAATTAATGGAAGCACTTGTAAGCCGTGGAGTTAAAAGCACTCAAGCAACAGTGTCACGCGATATTAAAGAATTAAGACTTATAAAAGAGCTTTCGTCGGGTGGCAGATATCGTTATGTCGCAGTCGATAAAGATGATTTGCAAGACTATGACGTCAGACTCAGAAAAATTTTTAGAGAGAGTGTAATCAGCCACGCAGTTGCTCAAAATATTATTGTTATCAAAACTTTGCCCGGCCTCGCCGATGCTGCCTGCTCCACATTGGACGGCATGAATATCAAGGAGCTTGTCGGGAGTTTAGCAGGGGATGACACGGCTTTTTTGGCTATGAGAACCAACGAAGCTGCGGAAAGACTATGCAAAGAAATTGAGGATATGCTTTAATAGATGTCTTTTTGGACAACTGTTAAAATCATAGGGGGATAGGAAATGCTGACCGAACTTCATATTGAAAATATTGCTGTTATTAAAAAAGCCGATATAGAATTTACCGAGGGCTTGAATGTTTTAACAGGTGAAACGGGCGCAGGTAAATCTATAATAATCGACTCATTGAACGCAATAATGGGCGGTCGTGTTTCGCGTGATTTAGTCCGAACTGGGTGTGAAAAAGCCAATGTAACTGCGGTTTTTTCACCATCAAAATCAGCACTTTTATGGCTGGAACAAAATGAAATGGATGCAGACGATGAGCTTATCATCACACGCAGAATTTCTGGTGACGGAAAATCGAGCGCAAGAATTAATGGCGCTCCCGCAACTGCTTCTCAGCTCCGTGAGCTGTCAGCCTCAGTCATAGATATCCACGGTCAAAATGATGGCAGACAACTTTTAGATGAGGCAAATCACCTAGGTTTTTTAGACACTTTCGGCGATTATAATAAAGCGATGTCAAAGTATGCTGAAAGCTATAAAAAATGGAGAGAAACCCAAAAGGAATTCAACTCCATTTCTATGGATGATGCCGAAAAAGAGCGTCAAATTGAGAATTTAAAATTCACAATACACGAACTTTCCGAGGCGGACATAAGCGAGGGCGAATTTGAAGAATTGTCCTCTCGACGTGAGCTTCTAAAAAACTCTGAAAAACTAACTTCTGCACTCAGCTCCGCACTTGAACTGCTATCAGATGGGGAGCAAAATGTTGCGTCAACTTGCTCCGAAGCTCTGCATTTTGTTAACCGAGCGGCGAGCATTTCCCGGGAAATTTCACCGGCAGGGGACAGCCTCAATTCGGCTGTGCTGTCAATTGAAAACGCTGTTGAAACCGTTCGTGATTTTTTAAATATGCTTTCTTTTTCTCAAGAGGAATACGACTTGCTCGAAGAAAGACTGCATACAATTCGAAAATTACAGAAAAAATATAACAAAGATGCTGATGAGTTTTCGGATTATTTAAAAGATTGCGAGCAGAAATTAGATAGCTTAGAGTTTTCGTCTGATAAACTAATTATCTTGCAAAAACAGCTCGATAGTGATAAAATAGCTCTACTTGAAGTTGGAGAAAAACTAACTCATGCACGAAAAAAATCTGCTGTTTTACTGCAAAAGCGCATAGAAAGCGAACTAAACGAGCTTAGTATGCCCTCAGCAAAGTTCATAGTTGAAATTTCAAAAACTACTAACAAAAACGGTTTTGACAAAACAGGTTGCGACGAAGTTCGCTTCCTGATGACCGCAAACAAGGGCATGGCTGCTGGACGAATTTCAAACATCGCTTCCGGCGGTGAGTTATCTCGAATTATGCTTGCTATCAAGAATGTTTTTGCCGAAACCGAAGCTGTCGGAACTATGGTTTTCGACGAAGTTGACACAGGTGTTTCAGGAATTGCGGCTCAAAGAGTTGGCGAAAAACTGGGCAGCTTATCTTTACACAGACAAGTTTTGTGTGTCACGCATTTGCCACAAATTGCGGCAATGGCGGACAGGCATTTTCATATATTAAAATCCGAAAAAAAGGATGAAACAATCACCTCCGTCGCCACTTTGAGCGACAAAGGTAGGGCTGAAGAGCTTGCAAGGCTTCATGGTGGCGATGTAATCACTGAAACCACCTTAAAAAGCGCTGAAGAGCAGCTTTTAGCGGCTAATAACTTTAAAACTAAACATAAAAATTTACAAAAGGGGAACAGTAAAAATGAAGGTATATGACGAACTCGTGGCACGTGGGCTTATAGCTCAAGTCACCGACGAGGAGCAAATTAGAGAATTAGTAAACAACGGAAAAGCGACTTTTTATATAGGTTTCGACCCCACAGCCGACTCTCTACATGTTGGACATTTCATGGCTCTCTGCCTTATGAAACGTCTGCAAATGGCAGGAAATAAACCAATCGCGCTAATCGGTGGTGGCACAGGAATGGTCGGTGACCCATCAGGCAGAACCGACTTGAGAAACATGATGACACCCGAAGTTATCCAACATAACTGCGACTGTTTTAAAAAGCAAATGGAGAAATTCATTGACTTTGGCGAGGGAAAAGCAGTCATGATTAACAACGCTGATTGGCTTCTCAACCTAAATTATATTGAGCTTTTACGCGAAGTGGGACACTGCTTCTCGGTTAATAATATGCTTCGTGCAGAATGCTACAAACAGCGCATGGAAAAAGGTCTTTCTTTCCTAGAATTCAACTATATGATTATGCAAAGTTATGATTTTTACCATCTTTTCAAACACCATGATTGCAATATGCAATTCGGCGGAAATGACCAATGGTCGAACATGCTCGGTGGTACTGAGCTTATCCGCCGTAAACTTGGAGAAGATGCCCACGCAATGACAATTACACTTCTTCTAAACTCCGAAGGTCAAAAAATGGGTAAAACTGCATCCGGTGCGGTTTGGCTTGACCCAAATAAGACCAGTCCTTTTGATTTTTATCAATATTGGAGAAATGTTGGCGACGATGATGTCCTAAAATGCATCAGAATGTTGACATTCTTACCCATTGAAGAGATAAACAAAATGGACACTTGGGAGGGCGCAGAGCTCAATCGCGCTAAGGAAATTTTGGCTTACGAACTCACAAAATTGGTTCATGACGAGGAAGAAGCCGAAAAAGCTCAAACAGCTGCAAAAGCACTATTTTCCAGTGGCGGCGCTGCTAATATGCCCGAAGTTGTTTTGTCCGCAGAGGACTTAACAGAGGGTAAAATTGACATTTTGACTCTACTTGTTAAGTGCGGACTTTGCCCCTCAAAAGGCGAAGCAAGACGCAATGTTCAGCAAGGTGGCGTTGAAGCTATGGGCGAGAAAGTTACAGATATAGGAAAAACTTTTGAAGTAACCGACCTCGAGGGCGACGGAATTGTCGTCAAAAGAGGTAAAAAGAACTTCATGAGAGCTAAATTAGCCTAATATTTATAAAATTTAAGGAGCGTATTTTTAAATACGCTCCTCAGCTTGTCGAAAAACCTAAATCAGTGATTTTTCCATCCATATTATGTCGATAAGTTTATCAAACTTTAATCCCGCATTGTGAAACACGCCGATTGTTTTGAATCCAAAATATTCATGAAAGCTTATGCTCGCCTCGTTGGGCAAGGAAATACAGGAATACACGCTGATAAATTTTCTTTTTTTCAATTCATCTAACAGTTTAGAAAGCAATGCCTTTCCAATTCCCATATTTTGAAAATCATCTGCAATATAAACTGTATTTTCAACGCTAAATTTATATGCATCACGCTCACGATATTTCGTAGCATACGCATATCCGACAACTTTCCCATCTGCTTCACATACATAGTAAGGAAATGTAGATGCAATTTTCTTTATTCTGTCAGCAAATTCTTCAACACTCGGTACTTCTGTTTCGAAAGTTACTATAGTTTCCAGAATATGTTTGGCATAAATATCTAAAATTTCGCTTGCATCATCGGGGCTTGCGTCTCGAATTATATAGTTCATAGAATCTCCTTATTGTTTTTAGTTATTTTACCATAATATGAAGTGTTTTGCAAATGTTGCTGATAGGGATGTATATTTATACCAATATTTTTGTTAAAAAATAATAAAAATACACAATAAATCTACTCGACATTTTTCTTTGAATATGCTACAATGTATACAATGAATTCCATCTGTCATGTGACATAATTTAATCATTAAAAACTATTTGTACTTTAGAAAGGAATTATTTTATGACAACATTTAGCTACGTAATTCAAGACGAACAAGGAATCCACGCACGTCCAGCAGGACTTTTGGTTAAAGAGATGCAAAAATTCTCCTCAACAATCAAATTTGAAAAAGGCGATAAAAAAGCCGATGGAAAAAAACTTTTCGCTGTCATGGGCATGGCTGCGAAAAAAGGCGATGAAATCGTTGTTAATATCGAAGGCGAAGACGAGGTTGCCGCACTAGAAGCTGCAAAAGAATTTTTCCAAAACAACCTATAAATTTTTAAAATAAACATTTAAAACCGCAATTTTTTGCGGTTTTAGCTATTTAATTGGAGGTTATTATGATAGTCACACTAACTCTAAATCCAGCTGTTGACAAAACTTCATACATCGACCCTTTAGTTGTCGGTGGCTTAAATCGTGTGAAAAGGTACGAGGTTGATGCCGGCGGAAAAGGCATAAATGTCTCAAAAATTGTGCATATGCTCGGTTCTGACAGCGTCGCTACGGGCTTTGTCGGTGGCTCAAATGGTAAACTTTTCCTTAGCGAACTTGTTGAAACTTCGTTCAAAAATGAGTTTATACAAGTTGCTGGTAACACTCGTGTAAATCTAAAATTGTATGATGACTTAAATGGCATTACTGAGGTCAACGAAGAGGGTGTTGAAGTCACGAAAGACGAGGAGCAGGCAGTAATCGAAAAACTGCTAAGTTATGCCAATGAAAATTCTGTCATTGTGCTTGCTGGGAGTTTGCACGGAAATGCAAGTGATGATTTCTATAAAAAATTGACAGAAATGCTAAAAGCCAAGGGCGCTACAGTTTTTGTCGATGCCGATGACGAAGCATTTACAGAAGCTGTCAAAGCAGGACCAGATTTCATAAAACCAAATATTCACGAGCTACTTCGCCACTTTGACAAAGAGAGCGCTACTGACGAAGAAATCCTTGATATGTGCAAAGAACTCATAGATTCCGGCGTTAAAAACGTGGTACTTTCTATGGGCGGAGATGGCGCACTTTTTGTAACTAAAGACGAGTGCTATAAAGCAGAGGCCCTAAAAGTTAAGGTCGAATCCACAGTCGGCGCTGGTGACAGCATGGTTGGTGCTTTCGCTTATGCAACAGATAAGAAAATGTCGCTGGAAGAAGCTGCTATTTTAAGCATAGCTTGCAGTGCCGGAGCGTGTACAACAACAGGAACAAATCCACCTACTTTAGAGCTTGTAAACGAGCTTAAGGCAAAAGTAGTCTTACAAAAATTATATTAAACAATATTAAAACGGTCTCCGATGTTTCACTTTTCGAAAGTGTTCATCGGAAACCGTTTTTTTGATATTCTATTTGATATAATTCATACTTCTCAAAAGTGCCTCACAGGATTCGTAAATATTATCCCAAGTGATATCAAAATTTCTCGTATACCAAGGGTCAGCTACCTCTGAATCGCTGCCACAAAATGACATCATAAGTTTAACTTTATTGTCAACATCTTCGCCAATAAGTGGCTTTAAATTTCGCAGATTATTATTATCCATGCAGATTATTAAATCAAAATCATGATAATCTTGAGCTGTGACTCTTCGAGATGTTTTTCCGTCGCAAGAAATTCCATGTTCAGCGAGTTTCTTTTTCGTGCCAGGATACACTGGTGCGCCAATTTCTTCGGTGCTCGTTGCAGCAGATTCAATGTGGAATTTTTCCGAAATACCATGCTTTTTTACCATATCTTTCAACAAAAACTCAGCCATTGTACTTCTGCAAATATTCCCGTGACAAACAAATAAAATTTTCAACATAATTTTAGACTCCTAATTAGCAAGTTTATAGAGATTTGTGTCCTTAGCTAGATTCGCTGCGCTATAGCAAAGTAGCACATTATCAATATTGTTATCCACTATATAATCAGATAATGGAAAATTGTAGTAACGTAGGTCAATTATACTAATTTTCGAGAAATGTTCGAGTAAGAAAGGGGAGAGGGAATCCGTGTACGAATCACGTAAAATTAGTAGAGATGGTTTGTCTGTGTTTCCAGTTTCAATTTCCAAAAGTGGAGTTACTCCACCGAAAAACATTGCATATTTATCCTTTTTTTCTAAATAGGTATAATCGTACATAGAACCATCAGCAGGAACACCAGTTGAATAGTTTACAACCTTTAGTCCGTCATATTCGGGAACAAATGTTTCTATTTCATCGGGAGACGTCCACGTGAACCCAGAAGTTGAGTAGGTTGTACCCAAAAATTCGTTAGAAACAACTTCTCTAGTATAGTTTTCAATGGGATTAGCTTCAAATCCGAAGGCATCCGCTATCGCAGTATAGCCGTAGTACGCTCCCAAGCTTGTCCAGTGGTGGTCTGTTCTGTAGAATATATATTCATCTTTTTTGGAATTTAATACAGAATAAATGTCAATTGTCTCGACAGTCGTTCTGTCATAATACTCGTCAATTAAGTCTTTTTGACTATCATTCGGGGCATTCTTTGGAAGCAAATCAGACCATATTTCCGCCACTCCAGGTATTATCGCAAAGTAGACAGGAACGTCAATATTATCGGCAAATTCCTCGATATAGCTAATGTCGGTTACTACTTTCTCGGCTTCCGGAGCCACAAATTCTTCAATCAAAGTTTCATTTTCACAGTAATAAACATCATTATTTTCACCCTTGCCAGTAGCGAGTTCAGTTGCGGATTTTATGGTCATCCAGCTGTCCCGCATAAAAAATTGGTCACTTGTGTACTTTTCAAAATCAGTTGTGAAGTCACCAAATACAAACTCATCAAAGGAAAAATCGGGAAATTGTTGTAAATATCTGTTTTCAACTTCGGAAAATTCTGTGTCAGGTAAGGCTAGATTTACCACAAAAGCAACTCCGATAAATCCGAGAAATAGTATCATCTGCACCCAAATTGTAAGTTTTTTCATATCATCACACCTCAAAATCTGAAATACAGGAATGGATTATAAGTGCCATCAACAATGTAAGCTGTTGCCAAAACTAGAGCAAAAACCAACATAATTGGCGCAAGAATTCCCTGTGTATTTTCGGGTAGTTTGTTGTAAATTTTCGCCCCTAGAGGAGTTGATGCGAGTATCGCAATTACAAATGTTAGGAGATATGCAGATAAATAGTAAAGGTCATCTGCGTTAAATATTCCAGCGTCCCCAAGTCCAATCATGGCTTTAATATAGTTTACACATTGCTCGACTGTTGTGAGTTCAAACAAAACCCAACCAATCATAACCACAATTAATGTGTAAATGTGTGCAAAAAGGGGAGGGGCAGTTTTCAGTTTTTTCAGTAGGAACATTTTTTCTAACACCAAAAACAGCGCATAATACATGCCCCAGAGCAAGAAATTCCAGCTCGCTCCATGCCAAATTCCTGTCAATGCCCATACGACACAGATGTTAAAAATTTGACGAGGTAGTCCACAGCGATTACCGCCTAGCGGAATGTACACATAGTCACGAAACCATGTTCCGAGGCTCATGTGCCAGCGACGCCAAAACTCGGTGATGCTTTTGAAATATAGGGATAGTTAAAGTTTTCCAAAAACTCGAAGCCAAGCATACGACCCAAGCCGATTGCCATGTCTGAATATCCCGAAAAGTCGAAATAAATTTGGAAAGCAAAGGCTAAAATACCTAGCCATGCGCCGACGGTTGTAAGCTCGGTGTAAGCCAGAGCGGAATACATGTCCCAAAGTGAGCCAATATTATTTGCAATCAGTGTTTTCTTTGCAAGTCCAATAGTAAAACGGCGAATTCCCGAAGCAAATTGCTCAATGCTATTCGAGCGGAAGTTCAGTTGGTCGGCAACGTCTTTATATCTGACGATTGGGCCAGCAATAAGCTGTGGAAAAAGTGCAACGAAAGTACCAAAACTGATATAATTTTTCTGCACTGACGCGTCTCCACGGTACACATCTATGGGATATGACATTGTTTGGAAAGTATAAAAAGAAATACCAATAGGGAGGACCAACCCAAGTGGTTCGAGTCCTGAAAGTGCCGGAATTACATTTAAAGTCTCGATAATAAGATCAAAATACTTGAAGAAAACCAAAAGTCCGAGGTTTATAATAGTGTTTATAACTAAAATCTGCTTTGCTTTTTTGTCATTATCCCGATTTTTATCAATCAAAATTCCGTTAATATAGTTTACAGTGACTGAAAAAATCATCAGCACAATGTAAACACGTTCGCCCCATCCATAAAATAGCAAGTTTACGGCAAATAACCATAAATTTCGCCATTTTATCGGCGCTAAATAATATACCGCCAATACGACGGGCAAGTATATAAACAAGAAGGGAATACTGCTAAATACCATATTTTCACTCCATATCAAATAATACGTATTGTTAAGTTAAATGAAAATTGAGGCACAGACCTTTTTGTGATAAAATG
>CAYJLH010000022.1:0-35424 GCA_964370925.1 uncultured Oscillospiraceae bacterium
TTTTGTATTTTTATATTAGGATTATTGACATTTACACGGTTGGGTATTCAGACTCCATCTCAACTCAATCTGTTTTAGGCAATATAAATACGAAAACCGTTAAGTCGTGCCTCAGCTAAAGAAAGGCTTGTCGAAGCTTTTGATAGACTAAAAAAATATGTGTTTTAAAATTAAAAAGCCGCAAATGATTTTTCGTCATTTACGGCTTTTTTTAGTTTTTATAGTTTAAATTTATCTACCAACATGTGAAGCGTATCTGCAAGTGCTGAAAGCTCTTGGCTAGCGGCGGCACTTTCTTCACTCATGGAGCTGTTTGTTTGTATGACCATTGAAATTTGCTCAATTCCTATGGTTACATTTCTGATACCCTCGGCTTGTTCCTCTGTTGCCTTTGTGATTTCTTCAATTGTTTGAACCATTTTGTTAACTCTTTCAACAAGTTCTTCAAAGGATGCATTGGTCTTTTTCGCAATTTCTTCACCGACTGCAACAGCGCCAATAGAATGCTGTATAAGCTCTGATGTGCTCTTCGCAGCCTCTGAGGATTTCTGTGCGAGGTTTCTAACCTCGTCAGCGACAACGGCAAAGCCCTTGCCGGCACTGCCTGCTCTCGCAGCCTCAACTGCCGCATTTAGTGCAAGTATGTTTGTTTGGAAAGCAATTTCATCTATTACCTTTATGACTTTGCTAATGTTTTCTGATGTATTTGAAATATCCATCATCGCATCATATAGCTTGTTCATATCGGACAAAGTTGATTTCGTTACCTCACCCGAAACAAGCGCCAATTCGTTGACTTTTCTTGTGTTTGCAGTGTTATCTTCAATTTGCACTGAAATTTCTTGAAGATTTCTCGAAAGCATATCGACATTTCCTGCTTGGTCGATAGCGCCCTCAGCAAGCACCTGCGCGTTGCTTGAAACAGAGCTTACGCCTGTTGAAATTTGAATTGCCGATGACGAAACTTGTGACAATGCGTTTCGCACTGAATATGTCATCTCATCCACCGATACATATAACTTTCTCCAATCGCCGACATAATCCTCAGGCTCGCCTATGTCAACATTCCAGTCGCCTTTTGCAATTTTTCCAAGCATATTAACAAGAATTTCGTTAAGCTTTGAAACTACCGATTTCATTTCATTAAACGAATCTGCAAGTTGTCCAATTTCATTGTTAACAGAAACATCAATACTGTCAAAATGCATCTCGCCCTTAGTGATTTTCTGCGCAGAATTCATTACAATCGCTAGTGGTTGTTCGACAGATTTTGAAATCATCATCTTAGAAATAATGCAAATTATAATAATCATCAAAATACCAACTCCGGCAGAAACCGAAAGGGCACTGACAATTGATTTATCATTTTCACTTGTGGCAATTCCGGCAAAAACAACACCTGTAATTTCGCCTGTTTCATCATAATGAGGTATATAAGATGTGAAATGCTCTTCACCAAGTATAGTCGCATTCCCTATATAGGATTGCCCTCTGTTCAGAACAAGATTTGCAATTTCAGAGTCAAGTTTTGTGCCGACAACTCTTTCATTGTTGACTATAATAGTTGTAGAGGCTCTCACATCGCCCTCAAAGTATGTAAATTCACAGCCTGTCGCATCTTTCAGCCTATCGAGAACATCAGTTTTGTCCTCCATCTCGATTACACTTTGCAAGCCTAATTCATGTTCTAGTAAATTTGTTCCCGTGACACATTGGTCGATTAACTCTTGGTTTACATTATTTACGGTCACAACTCCACTAATAATAACCATAACGGCTACTATTATTGCCGTTGTTATAGTGATTAGGATAAGAAATTGATTAGAGAGCTTACCGTACTTTTTTCCGCCTGTTGACTTTTTCATACAATCTCCTTTTTGCATACATGTATGCACTTCAAAATTACTACCTGTATTTTTATTATAATAAATTTCATGCAAAAAGTAAACATATTTTTACAAAAATTTGCTTTTTTTGAACAAATTTAACATAAATTACAAAATAAAGTTTTTATCAACAAGGGTCAAATTTTCTTTAGTCTAACAGTCATAATTATCGGTGTTTTCTCGCCGTCAAAAGGAACTTCGTAAAATCCATCTATGCAAAATCCAGTTTTAAATGCCAAATTAAAAATGTCAGCTATGCTCCTATGGTAATAATTCTGCATAACGGGTTGACCCTCAACAGCAATGCCTTTGTTGATAACTGAGGTGAAATAGTCCTCATTTTCATAGGTAAAGCATGGATGGTGGGTTGCAAAGACGAAAATCCCTCCATTTTCCAACATATCAAACACAGTTTTAAACAATTGTTCTATATCGGATATGTCCATAATAGCCATATTCGCTACCGCTTTTGAAAAAGGTCTGTCCTGTTTCAGCTTCAAAAGCTCTTCGGATTTTGTCGCGTCGCAAACATGAAAGCTAACTTTATCGAGTACATTTTTTCTGCGTTTTATGGCAAGCTCAACCATTTTCTCGCTGTAATCAAAGGCAATCACGCTCGCACCCTGTTTCGCCATTCTCTCTGAAAAATTTCCATTTCCACAGGCGATATCAAGAACTAGGTCATTTTCGTTAATCTCAAGCAGTTTTTCAACATTAGGTCTTACTATGTCACAGTGAAAAAAGTTCGACTCGTCACCCATATGGTCATCCCAGAATTCGGCATTTTGTTCCCATGCATACAAGCCATTATCTTCAAATTTCATTTTATTACCTCTTTCAATTTTGTAAAAAAGAATAATCCAAATCAAACAAAAAGCCTGTAGCCAAAATGGCTACAGGCTTGAGTCTTAGAAATTAATCTGTGACGTAAGGTAGAAGAGCGATTTGACGCGCTCTCTTGATTGCCTCTGTAAGTTGGCGCTGGTGCTGTGCACAAGTACCTGTTGTACGACGAGGCAGAATTTTACTACGCTCAGACATGAAACGGCGAAGTTTTGCTGTATCTTTATAGTCGATATGAGTTGCTCTATCGGCACAGAATTGGCAAACCTTACGGCGTTTGTTCTTGCTGCGATCTCTATCAAAAGCCAAGGTGTTTTCCTCCTTTTATAGTAATACCTCGCACCGAAACGGTGGAGAGTATAAGGGTATGAAACCCTCAAAAAATCTTAGATAACTTTATCTAATTTAGAACGGCAATTCGCCGTCTCCATCGTCAAATTCTGAAAAAGCAGAAGCTGACGGCTGATAGCCACCGTTATTATTGTTGTTATAAGACGGTTGCTGTTGTTGTGGTTGCTGGCGACGTGGGGGCTCGGAGGGGTATCTGTCATAAGTGGGAGCGGACTCCGCGCTTTTCTTAGATTCTCCGAAATAGACGTTCTCAGCGACGACTTCCGCAGTACGACGTTTGTTTCCGTCTTTGTCCTGCCAGTCGCGGATTTGAAGTCTACCCGACACAACACACATAGAGCCTTTTGTGAAATATTTAGACACAAATTCGCCTGTGTGGCGCCAAGCTACGATGTCGATAAAGTCGGTTTGTCTTTCACCGCCGTCGCGAGAATTAAAGTCTCTGTCAACAGCGATTGAAAATGACGCAACAGCCGTGCCGGACTGAGTATATCTCAACTCAGGGTCACGGGTGAGCCTACCCATTAAATTAATGTGGTTAAGCATTTCTAGCCCTCCTTATTCCGCTCTTAATGTGATTAAAGAACGAATTACGCCGTCTGTGATACCGATAACACGATCGAGTTCAGCAGGGAAGTCGGGCGCTGAAGTAAATCTCATTAGAACATAAAATCCTTCAGTCATGTAGTTGATTTCGTAAGCAAGTTTGCGCTTACCGATTTCTTGTAGCTCATCTACTGTTCCGTTTGCTTCTGTTAGAGATTTGAACTTCTCAACAAGAGCAGCAGTCTCCTCTTCGTTTAGGTTTGGAGAAATGATGTACATAAGCTCGTACTTTTCGCTTGTCTTAGCCAATTGGGCACCTCCTTCTGGACTATATGGCCCCTATGAAAATCAGGGGCAAGGATAGCCTACGACATACGCAGGCTAAATCATTATATATTATTTTCGGAAAAAGTCAAGTATTTTCAGGAAATTTCTCAGAAAAAATTTTAATTTGGAGTATATTAATTTAATTGTATGTCATTTTTCGTGAACATTTTCCGTTTGGACAGGCTAAAATATAGGTATAAACTGTAAAAAGGAGTTTTTCAAATGTCTGTCGAATTGAAAGAAAAACGGCGAGAGCTCGTATATATTCCAACGGGTGAAATTTTGCCAAACCCTGTCCAGCCCCGTCGCCGATTTTCTTCGGATGCTTTAAGCGAGCTTGCCGACAGTATAAACGAGCACGGTATTTTGCAACCACTAACCATCAGATTGCGCCGAGGAAGATTCGAACTCGTCGCCGGCGAGAGGCGTTTGCGTGCCGCTAAAATTCTCGGTCTTGAGAACGTGCCGTGCATTTTAATCGACGTCACAACCGAACAATCAAGCCTTCTTGCACTGGTTGAAAACATACAGAGGCATGACCTCGACTTCGTTGAGGAGGCAGAGGGAATTGCTAGATTAATACGAGTTTTTGGTTTATCCCGTGATGATGTGTCGAAAAAACTGGGTAAATCCCAGTCGGCAATAGCAAATAAGCTCAGGATTCTAAAATTAGATCCCGAGCTTTTAGAGGCAATTCGTCAGTCGGGTTTGTCAGAGCGACATGCCCGAGAATTGCTTAGATTGTCAGATAATGCGAGCAGACTATCAGCCTTTGAGTATATAGTGAGAAATAGCTTAACCGTCTCTGCAACCGAGCGATATATAGACCGACTTTTGGAAGCAGAAAGGGCGGGCAGACAGCGAAAGCTCTTCATTTTAAAAGATGTTCGCGTGTTTTTGAACACTATAAACAAAGGAATTGACTTGATGCAAAAGGGCGGAATTAATGCTTTTGTTGACAGAAAAGACTGTGAAAATGAGCTTATTTTGACAATAAAAATCCCAAAACCCACAACTAAACTCTAATTATAAAGTTCAACAAATTCCTCGTAGCACAAGCCGTTTTCCATGATATATGTCGCCGCTTCAACTCCCACATAGCGGAAGTGCCATGGCTCGAACATTATGCCAGTTATGTCCTGTTTATCCTCTGGGAAACGCAAAATAAAGCCATAATTTTGGCAGTTTTCCTCTAGCCATATGGCAAGTTCTGTGTCGGCGATTGACTCGTTCATGTACTCATAATATTTATCGGTCAAGTCAACCGCAAGCCCTGTTTGGTGTTCACTACTACCGGGTCTTGCGACTATTGTTGCGGCTTTTTCTTCATCTCCGCCGTATTCGCTTACTTTAACATCAAATAAGTATTTTTGCGTTGTATAAGGTCTGTATGTCGATGCGACATAGACAGATAAGCCCTCTGCCCTAGCGTCCTCAATCATCTCCATCAAATAATCAGCCGCTCTTGAGTCAAACTGCTGTGAATTTTCTATATTCGCAAGCTCAGGGATAAAATCCTCTGTCAATAAATTTTCAGTGTTCACCAATACATATTCCCAAGAGTCGAGGTCGATATCAGGTAAATCAGACGCCGCCTCAGGCGCTGTTGCAGGCGCTACAGGAGTGGCTGTTGGGTTTGGTGTTGCTTCAACAGAAATTCGAAATTCCTCAGGCGGTGCAGTCGGCTCGACCACAGAAATGTTTGGTGTTTCGCTTGGCTGAATTTGTGCTTGTGCGTGGGTGTAATTTGCTCTCACTATAACTACCAGCGTGGCAGTTAAAATAACCAATATGATAAATGATAATTTACTTTTCAAAACCTACCTCCAAAAAATCTTCTCAATACATAATAACTGTCTTTTCGCCACATGTCAACATTCTAATGACAATCATTTGTATTTTCCTTTATTTATATGTAGTAAAACAGTAAAAAGGAGTTATCGAAATGATAACTCCTTTTTCTTTATGCGGATCTTCCTGAATGGAATGGCATATACTATTTAATTTCGACTTTCGCGCCGACAGCTTCAAGCTTGCCTTTGATTTCTTCAGCTTCATCTTTAGATACAGCTTCTTTAATCTTAGCTGGTACGCCTTCGACCATAGCTTTAGCTTCTGCAAGTCCAGCACCTGTGATGCCACGAACTTCTTTGATAACTTTGATTTTTTCAGCGCCGAAGTCAGTCATAACGACGTCGAACTCTGTTTTCTCTTCAGCTGCTGCAACTGCGCCGCCAGCTGCTGGAGCTGCTGCTACTGCTGCGGATACGCCGAATTCTTCCTCAAGAGCGTGGACTAGCTCTGCTAGATCCAATACTGTGAGGTTCTTTATTTCTTCAATCATAGCTGTTACTTTTTCGCTTGCCATAGTGATAATCCTCCTGATAATTAATTAATTTAAAATGTATGCTGCATTATTCAGCTGCAGCTTCTTCTGTTGCAGCTTCTGGTGCTGCGATAGAACCGCCCTTTTGCTCGACAATTTGGCCAAGAACGACCGCAAGACTTGTGATAGGAGCGAGCATAGTTCCAAGAACTTTTGCGTATAGAGCTTCTTTTGATGGAAGTTCTGATATCGCTTCGATTTCGTCCATTGTTAGGACACGGCCATCCATAAATCCGGCCTTAATTGTGAAGACTTCATTGAGCTTCTTAGCATGGTCGTTGCAGATACGGAAAGGAGCAATGGGGTCACCATTTGATGTTGCTAGTGATGTTGTTCCGTTAAGAACTTCATCAAAGCCTTCCATTCCAACTTTTTTCAGTGCAAAACGTGTTAGTGTGTTCTTGACGACTGAATATTCAACGTCATTACCACGTAGTTCAGCACGAAGTGCAGTATCTTGAGCGACTGTGATGCCCTTGTAGTCCACCAGCACGCCTGAGCCTGCACTCTGGATACGTTCTGCCAGAGCTTCGACAATAGCTTGCTTTTCACTCAATACCTTTGCATTTGGCATGTGTGGTTTCACCTCCGGGTTAAAAATAGTTGCGCCCAAAAATATAAAAAAATCTCTCTGCGTCTATACACAAAGAGAAGTAAGCAATCAAAAAACTGATGCCATCCTCGGTAGGGCTTACGAACTTTTCTTAAAAAATTCACCTACTGTCTTTGGAGCGCCCAGTCATAATATCAAATAATTCTTGGTTTGTCAATACTTTTTTTACAAAAAAACTTTGAATTAATATAAAAAAACAGATGGTCAAAATTTGCCATCTGTTTTGTGTGTCGAAAACTTTAATTTTACACGCTTTCGTCCAGCGCCCTCTCTCTGAAAAGCAAAGAAATGCACCAAACCGCGGCAAGTCCCACCAGTGTATAAATAATACGGCTGACCGTCGCAGTTTGCCCACCAAAGAGCCATGCAACAAGGTCAAATCTAAAAATGCCTATGCTACCCCAGTTTAGACCGCCGATTATAGCTAAAATTAGCGCAATTTTGTCCATGAAAACACTCCTTTCTCTAGTTCCTATGTTTATCATGTCCCTTTTGCAACTAATTATCCTGTATTAAAATGTCAATCGTTATTTTCAAATTCCTTCAAATACTCGCCAACGGAGCGCGTCATTTCTCGGCTAAAATCGCTGTTAAATTTTCTCTTACAAAATGCCCTCATATATTCAGCAAATGCTCGAATTTCGGTTTTTTCATCAAGTTTTTGCTGTTCAATACAGCATTTTTCGAGTTCTTCATCGCTCAAATGTGGATAAGAATTTTCTCCGACTATATATTTAATATCAAATCTCGCCGGTTTTTTTCTCGCAAGTTGTCTTTCTGTTGGATAACCGAGGACTAGCATACAAACAGGAACTGCATTTTTTGGCAAATTAAGTAAGCTTCTATGTTCCTCACAATTTTCCAAAATATCGCCTATGTAACAACTACCAAGCCCCAAACTTTCAGCCGCGACAACCATATTTTGCGCCGCAATCGCAGTGTCGGTTATTGCGAGAAACAAATCGCCAACTCCGAGTTTTCGTGGCTCTGAGCCTGTGATTTCAAAGCTTTTGTGCCATCTTGTGTGGTCTGCAACAAACACAAATACCAAAGGTGCTTTCGCTATAAACGGCTGGTTATCACATGTAACAGCGAGCTTATTTTTCAAATTTTGATCGGTGATATTAATAATACTGTATAAAATTTGATTTCCCGCCGTCGGCGCTTGTAGCGTTGCTTCTAATAATAGTTTTACTGTGTCTTTATCAACATTTTTGTCCTGAAAATCACGCATAGATTTGCGGTCAAAAAGTGATTTTATTATCTCATTCATAGGCTATTCCCCTTTTTCGTTCGTGTCCTTTACTATATAGATTGGTCGATTTTTCGACTCCAAATAGTTTTTTGCCAAATATTGTCCCAGTATTCCTGTACACAGGAGCTGAACTCCGCCAAAGAACATAATTATACTAACAGTAGACGGCCAGCCACTAACAGGGTCTCCCCAAATTAGTGCGCGCACTACGATGAAAACTATAAAAGCAAAGGAAACCACACAGGTTAGTATGCCAAAAATCGATGCAAATGCCAAAGGAGCAACAGTAAATGATAAAATCCCCTCTAAAGCATACTTGCAGAGCTTCCAAAATGACCATTTCGTTTCACCTGCGACACGCTCGACATTTTCGAATTCAAGCCATTTTGTGTCAAATCCAACAAAGCTAAATATGCCTTTTGAATACCTATTGTATTCGTCTATTTGCAAAATTGCATTCACAACCTGTCTTGTCATCAGGCGATAATCTCTTGCGCCATCAACCATTTCAATGTCACTCATGCGGTTTATAATTTTATAAAAAGACCTCGCAAAAAAACTTCGTATGGGCGGTTCGCCTTTTCGGGTGACACGCCTTGTTGCAACACAGTCGAAGCCATCTTCGACAATCAAGCTGTACATTTCAGGTAAAAGCGAGGGAGGGTCTTGCAAATCCGCATCCATTAAGGTTACAAAATCGCCTTTTGCGTGCTGTAAACCAGCATAAATCGCCGCTTCTTTTCCAAAATTTCGGGAAAATGATACATATTTCACTCGTGTATCTCGGCTTGCATAATTTTTCAGCACCGCCATCGTCATGTCTTTCGAGCCGTCGTCTATGAATAGGAACTCAAATTCGCAGTCCTGAGCCATTTTTTCGGCAGTAGCTGTTATTTCATTGTAAAAATGTGGGATAGAGTCCTCTTCGTTAAAACATGGGACTATTATTGAGATTAATTTTTTCATTTGCACCACCGCTCAAAATGTTTCTTTTAGTGTTCCCGATTTCGATTTAAAACCAACAAGTATTTTACCATTTTTAGAAAAGGAAATCAAGGAAAATAACATTTTAAGAAAATTTTTGAAAAACCCTATTTCAGTTTGCTCGAAAAGTCCTAGTGGACTTTTCGACAAGCAAAAAAACGTGCCACATTTCTGTGACACGTTTTTATTAAAAAATCTTATTTACCAAGTTGCTTTGCAATTTCTTCTGCAAAGTTTTCTTCTTTCTTTTCGATGCCTTCACCTTTTGCAAAGCGAACAGCTGAAAGAAGCTTGATTTCTGAGCCAACTTCTTTAGCAACAGATTCCATGTATTTTTCAACAGTCATAGAACCGTCTTTAACGAAATCTTGTTGTAGTAGGCAGTTTTCACTGAAGAATTTGCCCATTTTACCAGCAACAATACCCTCTTTAACTTTGTCAGGTTTTGCAGCCATTTTTGGATCGTTAGCCATTTGAGCAATAAGAATGTTCTTTTCTTCTTCCATTGTGCTTGTATCAACTTCGCCCTTGTCTAGGAAGCGTGGGTTTAGCGCAGCAATTTGCATAGCCATGTCTTTACCCAAAGCGACAACTTTATCGTCAGCGCCTTTAGCACACTCTAGGTTAACAATAACACCGATTTTTCCGCCTGAGTGGATATAAGGAACTGAAACGCAACCTGTGAAACGCTCGAAACGGCGGATTTTGATGTTCTCACCGATAACAAGAACCATTTCTTGTTGTTGAGCAGCAACAGTTTCTTCTGTTCCATTGTATTTGCACTCCATAAGAGCGTCAACATCAGCAGGAGCACAAGTTGCTACTGTGTTAGCGATACCCTTAACAAAGTCAACGAATTTGTCGTTTTTAGCAACGAAGTCTGTTTCAGCGTTAACTTCAACAACAACGCCAACGCCGTCGATATTAGCCGCATAAGCCATACCTTCAGCAGCAATACGACCAGCCTTTTTTTGAGAAGCAGCTAGGCCTTTTTCACGAAGCCATTGAGCAGCCTTGTCCATATCTCCATCTGACTCAACAAGTGCTTTTTTGCAGTCCATCATGCCAACACCTGTCATTTCACGCAAAACTTTAACGTCTGCAGCGGTAAATGCCATATTAGTAATCCTCCGATTTATTAATAGTTATTTTAAATTATTCAGCTGTTGCTTCTGCTACAGCTTCCTCAGTTGCAACTTCTTCAGCGTCAGCGCCTTGGCGACCTTCGATAACAGCATTAGCCATAGTAGCCGCGATTAGGCGGATAGCACGGATAGCGTCGTCGTTTCCTGGGATAACATAGTCAACTTCGTCAGGATCGCAGTTTGTGTCAACAATAGCGATGATGGGGATACCAAGTTTTCTAGCTTCTGAAATTGAGTTATGCTCTTTGCGTGGGTCGATAACGAAAATAGCTCCTGGAAGCTTTTTCATTTCTTTAACACCGCCGAGATATTTCTCAAGCTTTGTGATTTCGTTTGTTAGTTTAATAACTTCTTTTTTGGGAAGCATATCGAATGTGCCGTCCTCTTGCATTTTGCGAAGTTGAGCTAGTCTGTCGATACGTGTTCTCATTGTTTTGAAGTTTGTAAGCATACCACCAAGCCAACGAGCGTTGACATAGTATTGACCTACACGTGCAGCTTCTTCACGAACTGCATCTTGAGCTTGCTTTTTTGTTCCAACGAAAAGGATGTTTTCGCCGTTTTCTGCAAGAGATCTTACGAAGTTGTAAGCGTCCTCAAGTTTTTTAACTGTTTTTTGAAGGTCGATGATATAAATACCATTTCTCTCCATGTAGATGAACTCGCTCATTTTGGGGTTCCATCTTCTTGTTTGGTGACCAAAGTGGACACCTGCTTCCAATAGTTGTTTCATTGATACTACTGCCATTGAATTGTTCCTCCTAATTTTGTTTTTACCTCCGGCGAAATCAACCTAAACACCCCAGCCTAAGCCACCGAGCGATAGTCCTTCATCCGTGTGTAATGCCATGGTATTATAGCAAACTTATTTATATTATGCAATAGTTTATTTAAAAAAAATCAAAAAATCGTTGAAAAAATCGTAAATTGTGGTAAAATGTTATATTGATATATGTATAACTCAGGAGGAAAGACATTTAATGGCAAAGAAACAGTTTAAATCAGAGTCAAAGAGACTTTTGGACCTTATGGTCAACTCTATCTATACTCACAAGGAAATTTTCCTACGAGAAATTATTTCAAACGCTAGTGATGCTATAGATAAACTATTATATATTTCCCTGACTGACGAGCGTGTTGGACTAACTCGTTCTGACTTCAAAATCTGCGTTGTTGCAGATAATGAAGCTCGCAAAATTTCTGTCTATGACAACGGCATAGGCATGACCGCTGAGGACATGGAAAAATTCCTTGGTGTTATCGCTCACAGTGGTAGTGATAAATTTAAAAACGAGACCGAAGTTCCCGAAGATGCAGACATCGAAATCATCGGAAAATTTGGCGTAGGGTTCTACTCTGCGTTTATGGTTAGTGATGAAGTCACAGTTATCAGCCGTGCCTATGGCAGTGAAAAAGCGGTTAAATGGCACAGCAAAGGTGCTGACGGTTACACTATTACAGAATGTGAAAAAGACACCGTCGGAACAGAAGTTCACATGCACATCAAGCCCGACACAGAGGACGAAAATTACTCCGAATATCTCGACACTTGGAGACTTCGTGAGCTAGTTAAAAAATACTCAGATTATGTACGCTGGCCTATAGTTATGCAACTTGAGGACATGAAACCTGTCGAAGTCAAAGATGAGGAAACAGGCGAAATGAAAACCGAGTATGTAACTGAAGTTTCAGAAAAAACCGTTAACACTATGGTTCCCATTTGGCAAAGAAGCAAGGCAGATGTTTCAGATGCCGACTGCATTGAGTTTTATAAAGAGCAGTTTCGTGATATGACAGACCCTGTGTCTGTTTTGCGTGTAAACGCTGAGGGTATGGTCTCTTATAAGGCTATGCTTTTCATTCCCGAAACCGTGCCATTTGACTTTTATACAAGAGAATATCAAGCAGGATTAAAGCTATACAGCAATGGTGTTTTAATCATGGATAAGTGTGCGGATTTGCTCCCTGAATGCTTCCGCTTCGTTCGTGGTGTTGTTGATTCACCTGATTTGAGCCTAAATATTTCACGTGAACTTTTACAGCATGACAGACAACTAAAAGTCATTGCAAATAACCTTGAAAAGAAGATAAAAAGCGAACTTACAAAACTTTTAGAGGAAAAACCCGATAAATATAGAGCGTTTTTCAAAAGTTTTGGCACTCAATTAAAGTATGGCATGGTCGCAAATTATGGCATGAAAAAAGAGCTTTTAAAAGACCTTATAATGTTCAACTCATCCATGGGTGACGATGCAATCACACTTAAAACTTACTTCGACGCTATGCCCGAAAGCCAGACAAATATATACTATGCCGCTTCTGACAATCTAGCTCGTGCGAAGGCGCTTCCCCAAACTGAGGAAGTTTTGGAAAAAGGCTTGCACATTTTGTATTTGACAGAAGCTGTTGACGAGTTTGTCGTTGAAATTATGGGTAAATACGAGGATAAAGGCTTCTGCAATGTTTCAAAAGACGACCTCGGACTTGAAACTGAGGACGAAAAAGCAAAAATCGAAGCGGAGGACACAGAAAACCGCGAACTACTCGATTTCATGAAAGAAAGCATAGGCGCAAAGCTCGAAACTGTCAGACTTTCACACAGACTAAAAAGCCACCCTGTTTGCCTTGCAACAGAGGGCGAAATCACTTTAGAAATGGAAAAATATTTCCAGTCAATGCCCAATGCAACCGATGCACCAATGGCAAGACGTGTGCTTGAAATTAATGGCTCTCACCCTGTTTTTGATAAACTTAAAGCTTCATTTGAAAGCGATAAGGACAAGGCAGAAAAATTGTCGAAAATTTTGTATGCACAGGCACTTCTTGCGGCGGGGCTTCCTATCGAGAATACAACAGAGTATACGGATTTGATTTGCTCTATTTTATAAGATAGAGTTAAAAGAGATTTCTAAATAATTGGTTACTTTTTGCCGAACAAAAAGTAACCAACTTATCATAAACATCTATTTTCTTGCAAGAAAAACTCTCCTCGCAAATGTAAAAAACCAACAGAACGGAGCATCATATGAAACTAATGATAATCGACGGTAACAGCATTGTAAACCGTGCATTTTACGGTATAAAAGCGCTGACCGCCCCAGACGGCACACCCACGAACGGTGTGTACGGATTTATGACAATTTTGGAAAAATTGCTTTCCGACGAAAAGCCCGACGGAGTTCTTGTTGCGTTTGATTTAAAGGCTAAAACCTTTCGCCACGAGATGTATGACGGCTATAAAGCACAGCGAAAAGGTATGCCCGAAGAGCTAGCTGTTCAGCTTCCGATTTTGCGTGAAACCTTAGACGCAATGGGCATAACTCGCCTTGAGGCTGAGGGCTGGGAAGCGGACGATATTATTGGCACAGTAAGCGTCATGTGCAGTGATGGTGGGATTGATTGCGTTGTTGTCACTGGTGATAAGGATAGTTTCCAGTTAATAACTGACAAAACAACTATAAAACACGTCAAAAGTCGCATGGGAAAAACAGAAACTATAAGCTATACACCTGCGGTTTTTGAGGAGGAATATGGCTTTGCGCCTAAAAAAATCATCGACCTAAAAGCCCTTATGGGTGATAGTTCCGACAACATCCCTGGTGTTGCCGGTGTCGGTGAAAAAACTGCTATGAACCTACTTCATCGCTTTGGTTCATTGGATGAGATTTACAATAATATCGACAGTTCTGACATAAAAGCCGGTGTAAAAACTAAGCTTGAGAACGACAAGGAAAAGGCATATTTGTCATTTGATTTGGCAACTATTCGCTGTAATGCCCCTATTTCGGTTGATTTAACAACAATTCCATCTATAAAATATGGTGGCGAACTTTTCAATATTTTCAAGCGTCTAGGCTTTACAAGGCTTATCACTCGTTGGGGAATAAGCGAGGATGAAAATATAGTTTCCCCTGTCAAAACTCCACAAATCCCAGTAAAAACAATTGATGCAACTGACGAGCATTTCCCTAAAATCGAGGAGATAATCGCAAGCGGAAATACTATTGCGGTCTACGCTCCGAGCGGACTTGAAAACGTAGAAATCACTGCCGACGGTGAAACAGTTTATGTCCTCAGCCCCATGTCGGGCTTCGGTTTTCTGGAAATTATCAGCAAGATTTTCGACTCCAAAACACCAAAAATTTCGCATAATGTCAAAGAGCTTATGCGCGTTTTGCTCGCTGAAAACTACGAAATTGACGGCTATATTTTCGACACAGCATTGGCGGCTTATATACTCGAACCGACAGAAAATAACTACGACTTAGCGCGAATTTCCGCTAAATATTTGGGTCAGGAACTCACAGGTGCGGCGGCGATTTTTAGGCTCTCCCCTGTTCTAACCGAGAAGCTCAAAGAGGCTGGACAAACAGAGCTTTTAACCGAAATGGAGCTTCCACTTTGCGCAGTTTTGGCAGAGATGGAGCACAACGGATTTTTGGTCGATAAGCAAGCACTTTTTGATTTTGGTGAGAGTTTAGCCTCCTTAATCGAAAATCTAAAAAGCGAAATTCACGAGCTTACAGACAGTGATTTTAACATAAATTCTCCGAAACAATTGGGCGAAATTTTGTTCGAAAAACTCATGCTCCCCCACGGCAAAAAGACCAAAACCGGTTGGAGCACAAACGCAGATGTTTTGGACAAATTGAGGGATAAACACCCTGTAATCGAAAAGATTTTAGAGTATAGATTTTTAGCAAAATTAAAGTCAACATATGCCGACGGGCTTTTAAAAGTCATCGAAAAAGATGGCAGAATTCACACAAGTTTCCAGATGACCGTAACCGCAACGGGCAGACTTTCTTCGACAGAGCCAAACCTACAAAACATTCCAATCCGCACAAAATTGGGTGCAGATATCAGGAAAATGTTTGTCGCTGACCGCGGAAATGTGTTGGTTGATGCCGATTACAGTCAGATTGAACTTCGCCTACTTGCACATATTTCTGATGATGAAACTATGAAAAATGCCTTTATTTCCGGAACAGATATCCATGCTGTCACCGCTTCACAGGTGTTTGGAACTCCGCTTGAGGAAGTCACTTCATTGATGCGTTCTCGCGCAAAAGCGGTCAATTTTGGCATAGTTTATGGTATTTCCGCCTTTTCTTTGGCTCAGGATATAGACGTTTATCAAAATGAAGCCAAGGCATATATCGAGGCATATTTGGCTAAATATAAGGGCGTTCGTGAGTACATGAAAAACATTGTCGAGAAAGCGAAAAACGATGGTTTTGTCGATACATTATATAATAGAAGGCGCTATTTGCCCGAGCTGAAATCTTCAAATTTCAATATGCGCTCCTTTGGTGAACGTGTTGCACTCAACATGCCAATCCAAGGAACTGCGGCTGATATTATGAAGCTTGCTATGATAAATGTGTATAAAAGACTGAAAAAAGAGGGCCTAAAAGCAAAGCTAATTTTGCAAGTACACGATGAATTGATAGCCGAATGCCCAGTGGCTGAAAAGGAAATTGTATCCAAAATTTTGACAGAAGAAATGGAAAATATATGTCAATTAAATGTGCCACTAATCGCAGAGGCACACAGCGCAGAAAGTTGGTTTGATGCAAAATGATAATCAGTTTTGATGAGGCGGGAAAAATTTTAGACCGCACCGCAGAGAGCTTACCTCCTGAGATTTTTAAGGAGTTAAACGGTGGAATTAGCCTACTTCCCGACACTGTTGAGGATGCCGACGGCTGGCTGATAATGGGAATGTATATTGTTGACAACATGGGTTGTCGAGTTGAGATTTATTATGGCTCTTTCGAGGCGGCTTTTGATAATTCACCGTATGAAGAGGTCGAAAAAGAGCTTGTTGACACTCTAAAACACGAGCTGACTCACCACATTGAAAACCTCGCTGGAGACAAAAGTTTGGAGCGACAAGACGAGGCGCAAAGAGCTGAGGCTGGCTATATTATCCGAGATGTTGACGAGGAAGATTTGGCACAAATCGCAGAAATTGAGCTTGAATGTTTCTCTTTACCATGGACGGTTGAGATGCTAAAATCGCAAATTAGTGACAAACACACTTTCCTTGCCGCTGTCAGTGGCGACGAAATTTTGGGCTATATAGGGCTGATGTTTGTGCTTGACGAGGGCTATATTTCAAACGTCGCAGTTTCTGAAAAATACCGTGGAAATGGTGTCGCAAGTGAGCTTTTAGCTGAGCTTTTAGAGCGTTCTAAAAAACTTGCTTTCCTAACTTTAGAGGTTAGAGCTTCGAATGATGCCGCAATTTCACTGTATGAAAAATTCGGTTTTTCTGTGGTTGGAACACGAAAAAACTACTATGAAAAACCCAAGGAAGACGCTTTAATAATGACTTTAGAGCGCAATATTTAACTAGAAAACTTAACTTAATTTATACCATATAATAGAGAAAGGTCAAAAAAATGCTCATACTTTCAGTAGAATCCACCTGTGACGAGACCGCTGTTGCCGTTACAAAAAATGGTAGAGAAGTGCTATCTGACGTGATTTTTTCACAAGCCGACATGCACGCAATTTATGGCGGAGTTGTCCCCGAGCTTGCGTCGAGAAGTCATGCCGAAGTTATTTCGGGACTTGCGACAGAAGCTCTCAAAAGAGCAGAAATTGAGAAAAGTGATTTAGATGCCGCGGCGGTTTCATATGCGCCGGGGCTTATCGGTGCTGTTTTGGTGGGTGTGAGCTTCGCGAAAAGTGTCGCATCGGCACTGGAAATTCCGCTCATCCCCGTCCACCATATAAGGGGGCATGTTGCGGCAAATTATATTGCTTTTCCCGAGCTAAAACCGCCGTTTTTATGCCTTGCGATTTCAGGCGGAAATACCATGCTAATCGACGTTCGCTCATACACCGAAATGTACATTTGCGGTGAAACTCGTGACGATGCAGCCGGCGAATGTTTCGACAAAACCGCTAGAGTTTTGGGTCTTGGTTATCCTGGCGGAAAAGCAGTTGACGACCTTTCAAAAGTCGGAAATGACATGGCATTCAAGCTCCCACGCTCGACCATTGACGGCCATCCTTACGACATGAGTTTTTCGGGTTTAAAGACATCCATTATCAATCTTGTTCACTCTGCTACTCAGCGTGGGGACGATTTTAATAAGTCCGATTTGGCGGCTTCTTTTACAAAAGCTGTCAGCGACAGCCTAGTTCCAAGAACCATGGCGTGCCTCAAAGAGCTAGGTTATGACAAAGTTGCAGTCGCCGGAGGAGTTGCGGCAAATTCCCGAATTCGTGCTGATTTCGAAGCGGCGGCAAATGCAGAAAATGTCAAACTTTTTGTGCCTCCTTTGAAACTTTGTGGCGACAATGCCGCCATGATTGGCGCTCAGGCTTACTATGAATTTTTGGACGGAGCAAGGGCAGACAGCTCTTTAAACGGCTACGCAAGTAAGGAGATTTGATTATGGAATATATTACAAATTCGCCTGAGCAAACCGAGGAAATCGGTGAAAAACTTGCAAAAAACCTCAAAAACGGCTCTGTTGTCGCCATGTACGGTGATTTGGGTGCAGGAAAAACTGCATTTACAAGAGGCATGGCGAGAGGTTTGGGACTTAAATCTAGGGTTAACAGCCCAACTTTTACTATAGTAAATGAGTACATCGGCGAGAGAAATTTGTTCCATTTTGACATGTATCGCCTTGGCTCTTCCGATGAACTTTTTGACATCGGCTGGGAGGATTATTTGAACCGCGAGGGCATTTGTGTCGTCGAGTGGAGCGAAAATGTCAGCGACGCTTTTGATGGCAGTGAAATTGAGGTAAATATAGAAAAACTCAGCGAAAATGAGCGAAAAATCACAATAAAAGGGGTGGAAATATGCTAATTTTAGCTTTTGACTCTTCTGCAAAATCCGCATCTGTTGCACTGCTACGAGATGGTGTTCTTTTGGGGCAATATTTCCAAAATTCGGGACTGACTCACAGCCGAACTTTGCTCCCCATGGCAGAAGACTTACTTAAAAATTCAGAACTTAAAATGTCAGATATTGACCTTTTTGCAATCTCCGTCGGGCCGGGTTCTTTCACTGGAATTCGCATTGGCGTTTCAACCGTTAAGGGTTTGGCTTGGGCACTTGATAAGCCTGTTTGCGGTGTTTCAACGCTTGAAGCTATGGCGAATTTGGGTGAAATTGCGGGCGAAAATGCACTTATTTGTTGTGCGATGGATGCCCGACGAGCAGAGGTTTATAATGCACTTTTTGAGATAAAAAACGGAAAAATTTCAAGACTTTGCGAGGATAGGGCTATAGCAATTTCCGACCTTTTTAGTGAAATTGAAGCCACAGGTCGAGAGCCATATTTTGTCGGTGATGGTGCGCAATTATGCCACAATTATTTCACCGAAAATGGAAAAAATTCAAGGCTTGCACCCGAAATTATACGAAATCAAAACGCTTACGGAGTTGCACTTTCGGCAGTCAACGCGGAGCAGATTTCAGCGGAAAAATTACTGCCGATTTATTTGAGAAAATCACAAGCGGAACGAGAACGAGAGGAGAAAAATTCCAAATGAGTAAAGTACACGTATTTGACCACCCATTAATTATGCATAAATTGTCAATAATTCGTGATGAAAACACCAGTGTCAAGGATTTTCGTGAATTGATAACAGAAATTGCGACCCTAATGTGTTACGAGGCAACAAGAGACCTAGCCGTTGAGGAAGTCGAAGTTAAAACCCCTGTTGCAATCGCAAAAACCAAGAGAATTGCAGGAAAAAAACTTGCGCTTGTCCCTATTTTGAGGGCTGGGCTTGGCATGGTTGACGGAATGGTTGCCCTAATTCCACATGCTAAAATTGGGCACATCGGACTATATCGTGACCCTGAAACCCTTGAACCTGTTGAGTATTATTGCAAAATGCCCTCAGATATTCATGAGCGTGATGTTTTTGTCGTTGACCCCATGCTTGCAACAGGCGGCAGTGCATCTGCGGCAGTTACATTTTTGAAAGAAAAATATGGATGTAAGAGCATTAAAATGATGAATATTATCGCTGCACCTGAAGGTATTGAGCGTATGCAAAAAGACCACCCCGACGTTGATATTTACACTGCCGGACTTGATGATTGCCTAAATGACCACGGATATATAGTTCCCGGTTTGGGCGATGCCGGCGATAGAATTTTTGGAACGAAATGAGGAAAGAAACATGACTAAAGAATTAGTACAATCATTGAAATCAAATGAAAGACAGGGCATTGTCGCACTTTATCGTGAGATGGATTCCCTAATGGAAATTATGATTGAAAGCTTCGGATTTGAAGAAAAAGAGGACACCGATTACAAGGCACTGATTATGGGTATGGCGCAAACCATGGAGAGCGCTATGGAATATATCCGTCCTGAATTTTTCACTGATTTTAACGAAGCTTTTGACAAAATCACAATGGTATATTTCGAGCCTGAAAAGTTCTTCGAATTTATGGGCGAATACCGCGACAGCGATGGAGTTTTACAACTTGAGAAGTCAAATATTTCTGAATTTTACGGCAGAAGCATGAGCAGACTTGCCGAAGTTCAAACTAAATTTAATGAAGCAATGCAACCATTAGTTGAAAGCGGAATTTAATTCAATATAACAAAAAACCTCTTGAAAAAGGCTGATTTCGCCAATTTCAAGAGGTTTTTTAAATTTTATGGGTTATTTATTTTGCGAAAATTGCGCCAAAGTCAGGTGTAAATCCGTCTACATATTCAATAGTAGATGCTTCAACCCAAGCATTTAGCTTGTTGTTAAATTCGTTTGATGCAACAACTTGGCGGATTGGTGCTCCGGCTGACATTAAAATTGAATCAGCTGTTGCTTCGCCACGCAAAATGATGTGGAAGCCAAAATCAGTTTCAACTAGCTCTGTTGTGACTTCATCAACTGCAAGGCCTTGTGTTGCTGTTTCAAACTCAACAACCATTTCACCTAAACCAAAGCAATATCCATCAGGATAAGATGCCATTCCTGGGTCTTCGTTATACTCTGTGATATATGTGTCAAAAGCTGCTACAGGGTCTGCTTCTGCAAGAATTTGCTCCAAAACGCTCTGTGCTTCTGCACGTATAGCCTCGATTTCTTCATCAGTATATAGCTCATTCATTTCGTCCGTTTTCTTAAATAGAACGTGCTTTGCGACCATAATGCTATTTTCATCTACAAACTGCATTGCATCTTCGTCTGTTACAAGTTCGCTATCTTCACCGTAATTTACAGCGTAAATATCGCCTATAAGTGCATTGATATTATTGATATACTCATACATTTCCATTGATGTATAGCTTGTTGCAAGATAGTCTATAAATCCTTCTTCTGTTCCATCTTCCGAGTAGTTTGCAATATCAAGTTCACGTTGTTCCGCAATTGCAGTTTTTGAAGTTTCGCTAAGTTCAATACCCTCAAGTGCCGCATTATTCTCTATTGCACGGTATTGAATTGAGCTCGCCTCTGCTCCATCTACGATGAAGTCATTCATAGTAACGCCTTCGGAAATTTCAGTGGTGAAGTCTGTTATAGGTCCCATAACTTGCTCTGCATATAGATATGAATTTAGACCCCAGTAAAAATACTCTTCCCAAGTGACGTCAATTCCCTCAACCGTTGCAACGACCATATCAGGCTCATATTTTTCATATGCATAGCTGTAGTCGACAGGCTCAATAGTTTGTGGTGTTGCCGCCGGTGCTAAAGTTGTGTCTCCGCTCTCAACCGCTGCACTTGGTGCTGTGGTTGGAGTTACTTCTGCGTCTGGGCTTTCGGCTGAACAGCCTGTGACAGCTAAGCTTAAAGCTCCTGCCGCTAAAATTGTTGTTATTTTCTTTTTCATTATTCTGTTCCTTTCATTTCGTCGTCTTTAGTGTCCTTATAATCCAAAACAAGTTGCCTTGCCTCTTCAACTGCTCTACGTTTTGAGTTTAACCTCAAACTAATACACGGCTTTTCACCAGCCACAAGTTTAACTCTACCCTTATATTTCGACATGGAATATAATTTTGAAACTGCTTCCATATCAAAATCTTCAAGTATAAATTGAAGTGAGCCGTGTTTCTGATTAATATCTTTAATGCCTGCTCTTCCTGCCTCGCCTCGAAGCAGAGCAACATGCACCAGTGCATTAACACCCGAGGGTGGGTCGCCAAAACGGTCGACTAATTCGTCCATTAAGTCGTCGGCTTCTTCCTCTGTGCGGATAACCGCAATTCTGCGGTATAAATCCATTCTCTGCTCGGGTGATTTTACATAACTTTCGGGGATATTTGCCGAAACAGCCAAATCCGCCGCACAATCTGCCCTCACAGGTGGCTTTTCGCCACGCTCTTCTAAAACTGCCTCTTCAAGCAATTTTAAATACATATCATAACCGACATCTATCATATGCCCCGACTGCTCCGCTCCGAGCAGATTTCCCGCTCCCCTGATTTCAAGGTCGCGCATGGCAATTTTTATACCCGAGTTAAATTCTGCAAATTCACGTATGGCGAGCAATCTTTTTTCCGCAACTTCTGATAAAATCTTATCCCTTTTAAACGTAAAATAAGCATTTGCCCGTCTTCCCGAACGTCCGACACGTCCACGAATTTGGTGTAACTGTGAAAGACCGAGCCTGTCGGCGTCTTCTATTATCAAAGTATTTGCATTCGGAATGTCAATTCCCGTTTCGACTATAGTCGTGCAGACCAAAACCGAAAGGTCACCCGAAACCATGTCCTCCATGACACTTCCAAGCTGTTCTTGGCTCATTTTTCCGTGTGCCACTCCGACACTTATATTTTCAACCATTTGAGAAATTTTATATGCAACACGGTCTATAGTTTCTGTTCTGTTGTGCAGATAAAAAACCTGACCGCCCCTCTGTACCTCACGTCGTATCGCATCGGCAACCATAGTCCAGTCGTGTTCCATGACTACAGTATTTACCGGCTGACGGTTTTGTGGTGGCTCTTCAAGCGTTGACATGTCACGTATACCGCTCATTGCCATATTTAGCGTTCTGGGTATCGGTGTCGCCGAAAGCGTCAGCGTATCGACCTGTTTTGCCATTTCACGCAGTCTTTCTTTGTGTCCAACGCCAAACCTTTGTTCCTCATCGACCACAAGAAGCCCTAATTCCTTAAAATAGACGTCTTTTTGTATCAGCCTATGTGTACCCACCACTATATCAACAGAGCCCTCTCGGAGTTTTCTGAGGGTCTCACGAATTTGTGCAGGAGTTCTAAATCGGCTTAGCATGTCTATATTTACGGGATAGCCAAAAAATCTCTGCATAGCTGTTTGATAGTGCTGTTGTGCTAAAACTGTGGTCGGTACTAAAATTGCCGCCTGTTTTCCGTCCATAACACATTTCATAACCGCGCGGAGGGCAACTTCTGTTTTTCCGAAACCAACATCACCGCAAAGCAATCTGTCCATAGGAACTGTGCTTTCCATGTCGTCTTTGATTTCGTCAACACTTTTCAATTGGTCATCTGTTTCGGCAAAACCAAAGCTATCCTCAAATTCAGTTTGCCAAGGCGTATCCGATGGAAAAGCATATCCAGGGCGGTTTCGTCTCTCGGCATAGAGTCTTATAAGCTCTTTCGCCATGATTTTTGCGGCAGCTTTTGCACGAGTTTTTGTCTTTTTCCACTCAACTCCGCCCATTTTAGACAGTTTAACCGTCTTATCTTCCGAAGCGCCGACATATTTATAAACTAAGTCTAACTGAGTTACAGGCACATAAAGTGAGTCTGCGCCGGCGTAGCTGATTTTTATATAGTCTTTATAAACACCGTCAATTTCCATCTGGATTATGCCCTCAAAACGTCCAATTCCGTGAATATCGTGGACAACGAGGTCACCAACTGAAAGGTCGGCATAGCTGTCAATTTTTTTACCTTTGTGTTCTTTATGAGTTCCTCTAAGGTTTTTCTTTTTGTCCTGTTTTCGGACAAATTGCATGTCACTTAAAACCGCAAGTTTTATAGATTCATACTCAAAACCACAGGAAAAACCGCCGATTGCAATTGTACAATCTGTTCCCTCAGGCAATTTTGAAAGCTCTAAATCAAGAGAAGCCGAAATACCTCTCGCCTGTAACATAGACTGCAAAAGTTTTGCTCTTCTCTCGTCTGCGGCGAGGATAATTGTCCTATATTTTAGCTTTTTATAAGTCTCTGCTTCCTTTGAAACAGCATCGCCATTACCGCTGTAACAGGGAAGCTGTTTTGCGTTTACACTTATAATACTTTGCGGTTCAATTGGGAAACGTGAAAAGGTGAAAGCATCCATAAATATTAGCGGAAATTCGGATAGTTTTTCGAAAAGTCCGTTCTGGTCAATGCTGAAATCTGCAAGGCTTTTAAGCAAAATTCCCGTTTCTGTCAAAGACCTTAAATCGTCTGTTAATTCACGCAAATATTCCTTTGCATGTTCTGTAATTTTACTGGGCTGATCTAAGAAAACCAAGGCATCATATGGTATATAATCAAGAGCTGTCGCCTTTTTTTCATACACCAACGAGAGGTATCTATCAGCCGATGACACACCCATATTTTCACGGATTTTTTCAGTGTCATACTCCAGTGTTTCAATGAGTTTTTCTAACTGCGGATTAGTTTTTTTCTTTCGCAGTTTTTGCAAAATAGTCTCCAGAGTTTCGGAAATATTGCTGTCTGCCGCCATTATAGTTTCCATGGCGGGTAAAATAATTGCCTCTTGTATATTTTCTGTTCTTCTTTGGTTTTCAACCTCGAAAAATCCCATGGAATCTAAGTCGTCGCCCCAAAATTCGCATCTTACGGGCTGTTTGTATGCCGGTGAGAAAAAGTCTAAAATTCCGCCTCTTTTTGAAAACTGACCAACACCTGATATTTGCTCGGAAAATATATATCCTGAAGATACCAGTTGTCTTTCGATTTTTTCAAGCTCAACTGTTTCACCGACTTTAAGCGAAAATGCGAAGCTCTCTAAAATTTCTGGTGGCGCTGTTCTGATAAGCAAAGCCGAAACAGCGCAGACAAGCACAGGACATTCTCCACGAGTTAAGGCATAAAGTGTTTTTATTCTATTGTGCTCGGCTGTTCGAGAAACACCCTCTGCCGAATATAGGGAAAGCTCTCTTGTGAGTAAAACAGGAACTTCTATATTCAAAAACGACTCCATATTTTTTGCAGTTTGTTCCGCTGAGGTGTCGTCCGGACAGATTATAAAAATGGGCATATCCATTTTATGTCGAAGTGCCGAAGCTAAATGCGCCCTGTGAATGGGTGAAAGACCCGTTACAAGAGCAGGCAAAGCGCCCCCGTCTATCATGTTAGATAGCGGAGCGATTTCTTTCATATTTAAGATTGAAGTTGATAAATTAATCATAACATCTCCTAAGCAAACTATATCGTACACTAAAAAGTAAATTTGGGCAAGTGATTTAATATCGAATTTATAATTTATTTAATATTACAACTTTTTTTATTGTGAAATTTGCCAAAAATTCATACTTTTCAAAAATTTTTTTGTCTTTTTGCATTTATACGTGCAAAAATATGCCCTTTTTCGCCCTATTAATAGAGGGAGGTTTTAAGGGGCTCTTATTCAGTCTATACTTATATTATATTAGCTCTGAATTAACACTTGTCTTTTTGTTGAAAAAATGGTATAATAACGGTCAAGATTTCAAATATTAGCCCGAATTCTTTTCCGTTTACTTAAAGGAGAGATAAATATACATGAATTCATTAAACGACATATGGGAAAGCGTTCTCGCATCACTGAGTAGCGACCTAACCGCTACCGCTATTAACACATGGTTTTCTGAGTGTGAAGCCGTGGCTTTTACCGATAACAGACTAATTATACACTCACCGTCCGAGTTTAAACGAAACATTATTGAACAGCGTTTTTCGGAGACTATTAAAACGCATTTGTCGGATTTATTTTCTGCCGATATTGACCTTGTTATCTTAGCAGAAGATGAAATAACAGATTTTCACACTGAACGTGAAGCGGATACGGGTTTACCCGAAATTGCAGGTTATAATTTTGATAACTTTATAGTCGGCAGCTCAAATAAGTTTGCACATGCTGCTGCTCGTGCGGTTTCTGAAAATCCGGGTTCGGCGTACAACCCTCTTTTTATCTACGGAAATTCAGGCCTTGGAAAAACTCACCTTCTTCTTGCTATTGGTCAGGCCATACACGCAAAAAATCGTGAGGCTAAAATGGCATACATGAAAGGTGATGAATTTACAAATCAAATGATTCGCTCTATTCGTGAGGGAACACAGGAAGATTTTCGCCAGAAATACCGCTATGTTGATTTACTTTTAGTCGATGATATTCAGTTCATCTCAGGTAAGCTAGGTGTTCAAGAAGAATTCTTCCATACCTTCAACTGTCTTTACGAAGCAGGAAAGCAAATTGTCATCACATCAGATAGACCACCGCTTGAAATGCTTAAACTTGAAGATAGGTTGCGTTCACGTTTTGAGGGCGGATTAATTGCCGATGTCCAGCAGCCAAACACAGAAACAAGAATTGCAATCACTAGAAACAAGGCTCAACAATTGGGCATGAACTTACCCGATGAAGTTGTCAGTTACATAGCAGAGCACATAACGGCAAACGTCCGTCAAATCGAGGGCGTTGTTAAAAGGCTAACCGCTTATAGAGAAATTTTGGACGATAGTATAACTATTGACTCTGTTAGGCGCGCTATTAAAGACGTTATTAGGGTCGGAACTTATATTCCAACTCCTGATATCATAATCGAAGAGTCAGCCAGATACTATTCCATCGACGCTAACGAAATACGCGGTCAAAGGCGAAGCAAGAATACTGCTATGGCTCGTCAAGTTTCTATGTACCTTATTCGTAACCTAACAAATCTCTCACTGACTGATATTGGTGATGAATATGAGGGAAGAAACCACTCGACTGTTTTAAGCTCTATTCGTAAGGTTGAGGATTTGCTTAAATCTGATCCTGATATGGCAGCGACTGTTAGAGATATTACAAGTAATATTAACTCTAGGAATTAAGTTTATTAGTGTCTATTAAAAGCTTACAGATACGAAGCGTAGCAAAACTTTTGTATCTTATAGCTTTATAAAACACACCTTCTATAAAGTTTTGCAGTAGAATTTCTATAAAACTTTCCAACAATTCACCGTTGAAAACTCTAAAACTCAATGTTCAAAGCCGTTGAAAACTTTTAAGCCAAAAACACCTGTTGAAAACCGTAAAAATTACAAACAAAATTTTCAACAATAAAAACCTAGTATTCCCAATGCCTCAACCCACTTTTCCACATAAATTTCGCCTACTACTACGTCTACTACCTAAACATCTATTCTGATACTTTTATATAGGGGAGAATCATCCATGAAATTCACATGCGACAATAAAGACCTTCTTGCCGCCATAACCAAGGCTTCCAGAGCATCATCACAAAAAAGTCCTAACCCTGCTCTTGAAGGTCTTCTCATTCAAGCCGGCCACAATTTAACAATCACCGGTTACGATTTAAAACGTGGTATATACACTTCAATTGATGCCAATGTTATAGAGCCAGGATCTGTCGTACTCAATACAAAACTTTTCAGCGAAATTATAAGACGCTTCCCCGATGGAAATGTTCTTTTCGAATGCGACGATAATTTACTAACCAAACTCAGCTGTAACAATTCTGATTTCGAAATTGTCGGAATAAATTCTGATGACTTTCCTGACCTTCCTGAGCCTGATGGAAAATCAAGTATTATGCTCAGTCAATCATGCCTTCGCAACATGATAAACGAAACTGTTTTTTCAGTCTCTGATAATGAAGCCCGACCAGTTTATACAGGTTCTCTTTTTGACATTGATAACCAAACTTTAACAATGGTTTCTGTTGATGGGTTCAGACTTGCACTTCGTAAAGAGGAACTCGACCGCTGTGATATGGAACAAACTTCTTTCATAGTTCCAGGTTATGCACTTAGCGATGTTGAAAAAATCTGCACTGACGATGATGAACCGGTTACAATTTGCGCGGGTGAAAAACACATCAGCTTTAGAGCTGGTGACACATTCCTAATTTCAAGACGACTTGACGGTGAATTTCTAAACTATAAAAAATCAATTCCCGAAACAGCAACATATTCACTTAAAGGAAAAAGAACTGATCTTTTAAGAGCTGTTGACCGTGTTAGTCTTGTTATAGTCGATAAAATCAAATCTCCACTCCGTTGTATTTTCCAAAAAAACGGTGTTTTATTTGAATGCACAACTCCTATAGGAAAATCTCAAGATTTTATTGACCTCGATTTAGAATCAGATACTCCACTTGAAAATGAACTACTTATTGGTTTTAATGACAAGTATTTACGTGACATTTTAAGAAATGCACCATCTGATGATTTAGTTATCAACATAAGTTCGGGTACAACTCCCATGGTTATTTTACCCGATGACGACAGTAATAAATTCAAATACATGATTTTACCTGTCCGTCTGCGCGCTGATTAAGAAAGGATTTTATAATTTAATGCAAAAAATCGTAATTAACACAGAGTTTATTAAACTCGACTCCGCTTTAAAACTGGCAAACACTGTCGGTTCTGGTGGTGAAGCAAAAATTCTCATTCTCGATGAACAAGTCAGAGTAAACGGTGAGGTTTGCACCATGAGGGGCAAAAAACTCTATAACGGTGATAAGTTCGAAATTTCAGGAGAAATTTTTGAAATTATCAAGTAATCAACAAGGAACTTAGATAAATGCTGGTTAAAGAATTAAATCTCACTAATTTTCGTAACTACAAAAACGAAAGTTTTAGCTTTGACCCAAATGTAAATATCATCTGCGGTGAAAATGCCCAAGGAAAAACCAATTTACTTGAAGCAGTTCTTCTTTTAACAGGCTGTAAAAGTTTTAGGACTAGATTTGATAAAGAACTAATTTCATTTGATGCCGATAAGGCGGTTATAAATGCAAATTTTCTGTCAAATGATAGGGAACAAAACACTGAAATTATATTTAGCCGTGGAATTCGTCGCAGTATCAAAAAAAATGGAGTTAAGAAAAAAGCTTCTGAACTATCTGAGGAGTTAAAGGCTGTACTTTTTTCTCCTGATGATTTGATGATGATTCGTGAAGGAGCTTCTTGCAGAAGAAAATTTTTGGATATGGCTGTCAGCCAGCTTCGTCCAAAATATTCAGCACTACTCACACGCTACACAAAATTATATGACCACAAAATGAAAATATTAAAAAATCAAGAGAAAAATCCCTCCCTTTTAAAAACTCTTGATGATTTCTCAGAAGCCATGGCTCAAACCTCTGCTCTAATAATTCGCTATAGAGCGTCCTTTTCCCACAGGGTATGTTCAAAAGCGGCAGAAATTCACAGGGAATTTTCAGGTGGAACAGAGGAAATGAGTGCTATTTATAAGACGATTTCCACAGTTTCAGACCCTAAAGCCTCGGCAAATGATATTTTCGACATGATAATGCTCTATCAAAATGAGGTTAGAGAGCGCGAAATCGCCGCTCAGTGCTGTTATTGTGGTATTCATAGGGACGATATCGAAATAACTGTAAACGGCAATTCTGCGCGACAATTTGCCTCTCAGGGGCAGGCAAGAACTGCGGCACTATCTTTAAAACTCGCTGAAAGATTGATTTTTTTGGAAGAAACAGGCGAATATCCTGTTCTTTTACTCGATGACGTTTTAAGTGAGTTAGACCCCAAAAGACAAGAATTTGTCTTAAACCGAATTGACGGTGGCCAAGTTTTTATAAGCTGCTGTGAAGATGAAGAGATTTCAAAGCGCACCGGCGGTAAAATTATAAAAATTCAAAATGGTTCAAATGCAAATTATTAATATTAGGAGGGCTGTTTATGTATCTTCATATCGGAAATGGAATTTCAGTAGGAACAAATGATATAGTCGGAATTTTCGACCTTGATAACAGCTCTTATTCACATATAACGCGAGATTATTTAAAAAACGCACAGCTAAGCAAGGAGGTTGAGGAAGCAACGGATGATTTACCGAAAAGTTTCGTTTTAACCGAAATAGACGGAAAACAAACCGTTCATCTCTCACAATTTACCTCGACAACACTGATGAATAGAATTCATCAAAATAAGATTTAAGGAGTTTCTATGTCTGACATTCAGGAGAAAATCACACAGGATTACGACGCATCCGCCATACAGGTTCTGGAAGGACTTGAAGCAGTTAGAAAACGCCCCGGCATGTATATCGGTTCAACTTCGTCCAGCGGTTTGCACCACTTAGTTTATGAAATCGTTGATAACGCAATTGACGAAGCTTTGGCTGGATATTGCGACAGAATTGACGTTTCAATCGAAGAGGGCGATGTAATTTGCGTAAGCGATAACGGAAGAGGAATACCTGTTGACATTCAAGGACAAACAGGAAAACCGGCACTTGAAGTCGTTTATACAGTTCTTCACGCAGGCGGAAAATTTGGTGGCGGAGGCTACAAAGTTTCAGGCGGTCTGCATGGTGTTGGTGCATCAGTCGTTAATGCACTTTCAGAGTGGCTTGAAGTCGAAGTCCATAAAAATGGCAGTATTTACAGCATGAAGTTCTCTCGCGGAGACATAGTGCAGAATATGCAAATCATCGGTACAACCGATATTACAGGAACAAAAGTTCGCTTTAAACCGGACTCAGAAATGTTCGAAGATCTTGTATATGACTACGGTATTTTATATAAACGTATGCGTGAGCAAGCATTTTTGAATGCAGGTCTCACAATTTACATCGCCGATAATCGCACAGAGGACGGCGAAAAGAAAGAAATGTGCTATGAGGGCGGTATACGTCAATTTGTCGAGTATATAAACCGCAACAAAACAGCACTGCACAACGAAGTTATCTATATGCAAGGCGACCGCGAGGACAGCACAGCCGAAATTGCACTTCAATATAACGACGGCTACAATGACTTAACGGTTTCTTTTGCAAATAATATAAATACACCCGAGGGTGGTATGCATGAAGAGGGATTCAGACGTGCTCTCACCACAGTTTTAAACTCATACGGCAAAAAGGTTGGACTTTTAAAAGGCGAAGAAAAACTTTCTGGTGAAGACTGCCGTGAGGGTTTAACCGCTATCATTTCAGTTAAACTCACAAACCCTCAATTTGAGGGACAAACCAAGGCAAAACTCGGTAATAGTGAGATAAGAACTCTTGTAAACTCAGTAGTATCTGACAGATTAGAGCAATTTTTAGAAGAAAATCCGGCTATAGGTAGAACAATTCTTGAAAAAGGTTTAACCGCTTCACGAGCTCGTGAAGCTGCGAGAAAAGCCAGAGAAAATATTCGCCGTAAAAATGCGCTTGAAGGCTCTACCCTACCCGGTAAACTTCGTGATTGCAACGAGAGAAACGCAGAATTAACCGAAATTTACATCGTCGAGGGTGACTCTGCGGCTGGCTCGGCTACTGGTGGCCGTGATAGTAAATTCCAAGCGATTTTGCCACTATGGGGTAAAATGCTAAACGTAGAAAAATCAAGAGCAGATAAAGTCTATGGAAACGATAAATTGATGCCGGTTATAACAGCTCTCGGCGCTGGTATTGGCGAAGAATTTGACCTTGAAAGACTTCGTTACCACAAAGTTATTATCATGGCGGATGCTGACGTCGACGGCTCACATATCAGAACCCTACTTTTGACATTTTTCTTCCGTTTTATGCGTCCATTAATCGAAAGTGGACATGTCTATGCAGCTATGCCTCCGCTTTATAACCTAAAAAGAGGTAAAGTCACAAAATATGCTCACACAGACGAGGACAGAGACAGAATAGCAGCTGAAATGCGTGGAGATAATGCCAATGCAAAAATTGACATTTCACGAAACAAAGGTCTTGGTGAGATGAATGCAATCGAACTTTGGGAAACAACTATGAACCCAGAAACCAGAATTTTAAAGCGTATTGAACTTGAAGATGCTGTTAGAGCAGATGAAATTTTTACAATTTTGATGGGTGAAAAAGTCGAACCACGTAAGGAATTTATTGAAGTTAATGCAAAATACGCAGTCAATCTCGATATATAGACGAGCGTCATAATTCACCGCAAACGCAAAACAAAGTTTTAATCAATTTTTTTCAAAAAATTGCGGTTTCCAAAGGCAGAGCCATGGTCGCTTATCGCAATAAGCGAAATCTCTCGTTCTTTTGCACGATACTGCCTAAAAATAATTACCCTAAATCCACTTTAAGGAGATGCTAACTTGTCTAAAAACAATGACAACACAACAGTTGATTTATCATATCCAAACCAAAAAATTCAGCACACCGACCTTGTAAAAGAAATGGAAAGCTCTTACATTGAGTATGCCATGAGCGTTATTGTCGGTCGTGCCCTACCCGATGTCCGTGACGGCTTGAAACCTGTTCACAGAAGAATTTTATACACCCTTTACGAGGATAAACTCACTCACGACAAGCCTTTCCGCAAAAGTGCAACTGCTGTCGGTGACGTTTTGGGTCGCTACCATCCACATGGTGACGGCTCGGTTTATGACGCACTTGTCAGACTTGTACAGGATTTTTCACTGCGCTATCCCCTAATCGAAGGCCACGGAAACTTTGGTTCTGTCGATGGCGACCCGGCAGCTGCCTATAGATATACAGAAGCTCGTTTGGGAAAAATTAGCGATGAAATGCTCAGAGATATTGAAAAAGATACGGTCAATTTTGACCCAAACTTTGACGATACAAGAGAAGAACCAAGGGTTTTACCCTCACGTTTTCCAAATTTATTGGTAAACGGCTCGACAGGTATCGCTGTTGGTATGGCAACAAATATTCCACCTCATAACTTGACAGAGGTAATAAATGCCAGCCTTTGTGTGCTAGAAAATCCAGAGGTTGAACTATACGAACTATTGACACATATTTCAGGCCCAGACTTCCCAACTCGCGGAATAATTATGGGAAGAACTGGAATTCGTGCCGCATATGCAACAGGTAAAGGTAGAGTTGTTATGCGCTCGAGAACTGAATTTGAAGAATATGGAAATGGTAGAATTAGAATTATCGTTACTGAGCTTCCATATCAAGTAAATAAACGTGTTTTGATTGAAAATATTGCCGAGCAAGTCCGTGATAAGCGACTTGAGGGTATTTCTGGTCTGCGTGATGAGTCCGACAGAAACGGTATGCGCATTGTTATTGAGCTTAAAAAAGATGCAAATAGCCAAGTTGTTTTGAATAGGCTTTTCACTCAAACTTCACTGCAAACAAGCTTTGCAATCAATATGCTTGCACTTGTTAATGACCAAAGTCAACCCAGAATTTTGAATTTAAGACAAATATTGGATGAGTATTTAGCTTTCCAAAAGGAAGTTATTGTAAGAAGAACTCAATATGACCTTAAAAAAGCTCAAGAACGTGCTCATTTGCTTGAGGGATTACTCATTGCTCAGGATAATATTGACGAGGTAATTAATATAATTCGCACAAGTTATGACAATGCAAAAACAAGACTTATGGAGCGTTTTGACCTGTCAGATGTTCAGGCACAGGCAATCTGCGATATGAGACTAATTTCATTGCAAGGTCTAAACCGTGAAAAACTTGAAGCTGAATACAAAGAGTTGAAGGAAAAAATTGACTACTTCCTAGATTTACTTTCTTCAGATGAAAAAATCTGCGGAGTTTTAAGAGATGAATTAGTTGAAATTCGTGATAAATTCGGAGACGAACGCTATACAGAAATCCAAGATGTGGAAGATGAAATAGACATTGAAGACCTTATAGAAGAGGAAGAATGTGTATATACTTTGACACATAATGGATATATTAAGCGTGCAGCAGCGAATGTTTATAAGGCTCAAAAGCGTGGTGGACGTGGTATCACAGCCATGGCAACGCGTGAAGAGGACTATGTAGAAACTGTATTTACTGCAAGTACACACGATTATTTGATGTTTTTCACCAGTAAAGGCAGGGTTTTCCGCAAAAAAGGCTATCATATTCCTGTTGCGGGTAGAACTGCTAAGGGTACAAATATTGTAAATATAATACAAATTGACCAAGGTGAAAAAATTAATGCAATGCTCCATATCCGTGAGTTTGACGAGGAAGTTTACCTTGTTATGGTCACTAGAAATGGTACTGTAAAAAGACTTTCACTTTCACAGCTAAAAAATATCAGAAATGTTGGTATTCGTGCTTTGAAACTCGATGAGGGTGACGAATTAATTGATGTTCGTATTACAGATGGTAATCAAAATATCATTATTGCCACAAATGCTGGTTACTCAATTTGCTTCCGTGAAACTGACGTCCGCCCTATGGGACGTGATGCTGTTGGTGTTCGTGGCATAAAATTGCGTGAGGGTGACTTCTGTGTGTCCGCAGCTCGCGCACGTTTAGGTGCAACTATGCTATCTGTAACTGAAAACGGATTTGGAAAAAGAACAGCAGTCGAAGAGTATATCAGAGGCGAATCAGGACCACAAAACCGTGGTGGTTTAGGTATTAAAAACTACCAAGTAACTGAAAAAACAGGTAAGGTTGTGGCTGCAAAAGTCGTTGATGAAGAAGAAGATGTACTATTAATCAGTGATGATGGTACTATCATAAGAATGGCTGTAACTGATATTTCTGTCTATGGTAGACAGACACAAGGTATCAAGCTCATGAGAGTTCAAGATGGAAGCCGTGTAATTTCACTCGCAAGAACTGAAAAAGAAGTTGAGTCCGGAGAAGATTTAGAAGAGACAGACGGAAATGAAATTTCAGAAGAAATTGTGAGCGAAGAAACTATAACAAACGAAGAATAATTTTGTTTAAAGGGGATTTTTATAATCCCCTTTTCAAATATAATACTGGAGAAAAAATGAAAGAAATTACCTTATTTACTGACGGAGCATGTTCAGGAAATCCCGGTCCTGGGGGTTGGGGCGCAATTTTAATGTATAAAGAGAACTACAAAGAGCTAAGTGGCGGTGATGCTAATACCACAAATAACCGCATGGAATTAACTGCTGTCATAGAAGGTTTGAATGCTTTGAAAGAGCCATGTAAAGTTGAATTATATTCTGACTCAAAGTATGTAATTGATGCAATTGTCAAGGGATGGGCAGTGTCTTGGAGGTCTAAAGGCTGGATAAAATCTGATAAAAAACCTGCTCTGAACTCTGACTTATGGAGTGTTCTTTTGTCCTTGTGTGAGAAACATCAAGTTAATTGTAATTGGGTAAAAGGACATTCAGACAATCAATATAATAATAGATGTGATGAGCTAGCAGTTGAGCAATCAATGATATTTAAAGGTACTTTTTAATTTGTTTTGGAGGTAAAAAAGTGATAGGAATTATATGTGCTGTCGAACAGGAATTTACTCCATTTCTGGAAAATTCTACTGTGATTAGTCAAAGAAAAATTGCAGGGTTAAATTTTATGTGTGTTTCTCTGGAGAACACAGAACTTGTTATGGTAAGAAGTGGAATGGGTAAAGTTAATGCGAGTATTGCCGCACAGTGTATGATAGAAAATTTTCAAGTTTCTACCATAATTGTCAGTGGTGTTAATGGAAGTATTGACAAAAATTTGAAATTATTTGACCTAACTGTTTGCAAAAAATGCACCCATCATGACCTTCCTATGGATATTATTATTCGGGATTATCCAAAAATTGAAAGTCCCTGGTTCTATACTGATAGCAAATTACTCGAAATAGCAACCAAGGCAGATGAAAAAATTAAGCAAATTGTTATGCTAACGGGCGAGAAATTTATCGATGTTGACGGAAGAGAAGAACTTATTTCCAGATTTAGTAATGAAGGTTTGCTTGCAGTTGACATGGAAACTGCAGCAGTCGCTCAAACTGCTTTGGCTAATGATGTATCATTTTTATGTATACGATCCATTTCAGACACCGAAGAAGAGGCTGGACTAGACGTTTTTTGGCAAAATGTTGCTAAGGCATCGTATGTTTCTTATACGGTTTGCAAAAAAATAATAAGAATTTTAAATTAATGCTTGACATTTGCTTGTTTATGTGGTATTCTAATTAGGCGCTAAAGTAAATATCGCGGGGTGGAGCAGTTCGGTAGCTCGTCGGGCTCATAACCCGAAGGTCG
>CAYJLH010000023.1:0-34238 GCA_964370925.1 uncultured Oscillospiraceae bacterium
ACTTCTTGCAAATGCGTTTTGGCTAACGAAGAAGTTGTAAACGGTGTTTGTGAGCGTTGTTCTTCTGCGGTTGTTCGTCGTGAAAAAAGCCAGTGGATGCTTAAGATTACTGAGTATGCGCAAAGACTTATCGACGACCTTGACGAGGTTAATTATATTGAGCGTGTTAAAACTCAGCAAAAGAACTGGATTGGTCGCTCAACCGGTGCGGAAATCGACTTCAAAACTACTGAGGGTGATGTGCTTAGAGTTTTCTCAACACGTCCCGACACACTTTTCGGCGCGACCTATATGGTCATTGCTCCTGAACATGCTTATGTTGATAAGTGGAGCGCAAAAATTACCAATTTTGATGCAGTAAATGCATACAGAGATGCGGCGGCTAAGAAGTCTGACTTTGAGCGTACTGAGCTTCAAAAAGACAAAACCGGTGTAAAAATTGAGGGTGTTTGTGCAATAAATCCAGCAACTGGCACTGAAATCCCAATTTTTATATCAGATTACGTTTTGGCAAGTTATGGTACAGGTGCTATCATGGCTGTTCCAGGACACGACCAAAGAGACTGGGAATTTGCCAAGGCGTTTGACCTACCAATTATTGAAGTTGTTGCCGGTGGCGACATCGAAAAAGAAGCTTTTGTTGATTGCAACACAGGCGCAATGGTCAATTCAGGATTTTTGAACGGAATGACTGTTGAAACTGCTGTCGAAACCATGAAACGCTGGCTTTCTGACAACAAACTCGGCGAAGAAAAAGTTAACTATAAACTTCGTGACTGGGTTTTCTCACGTCAAAGATATTGGGGCGAGCCTATCCCACTTGTACACTGTGACAAATGTGGTTGGGTTGCACTTCCCGAGAGCGAATTGCCCTTAACTCTTCCAAATGTTGAGAGCTATGAAACAACAGACGACGGAGAAAGTCCTCTTGCAAATATGCATGAATGGGTGAATACAACTTGCCCGACTTGCGGCGGAGAAGCAAAGCGTGAAACAGATACAATGCCACAATGGGCTGGCTCTTCATGGTACTATCTGCGTTATATGGACAATATGAATGACGAGTCACTTGTCGGCGACGAAGCTATGAAATATTGGCACCAAGTCGACTGGTATAATGGTGGAATGGAGCATACAACACTTCACCTTTTATACAGCCGTTTCTGGCATAAATTCCTATACGATATCGGCGTAGTACCCACAAAAGAGCCATACGCAAAACGCACAAGTCATGGTATGATTTTGGGCGAGGGTGGCGAAAAAATGTCTAAATCACGCGGAAATGTCGTAAATCCAAATGATATTATCGATACTTTGGGTGCTGATACTCTTAGACTTTATATTATGTTTATCGGTGATTTTGAAAAAGCTGCTCCTTGGTCTAGCACTGCGGTTAAGGGTTGCAAGCGTTTCCTTGACAGAGTTTGGAACATGTCTGAGGGTAAACTTGAGGGTGATTCTTACAGCAAGGCTAACGAAACTGTTGTTCACCGTACAATCAAAAAAGTCACTGAGGACATAGAAAACATGAAATTTAACACTGCAATTGCAGCGTTAATGAGCCTTATAAACACCTTTTCCGATAACAAGCCATCACGTGGCGATGTTAAGGCTTTGCTTGCAATGCTTTCTCCTTTTGCACCTCATATTGCCGAAGAACTCTGGGAAGTTCAAGGATTTGAGGGCATGGCGAGCACATCAAAATGGCCTGAATATGACGAAGCAAAAACTGTTGATGCGGAAAAAGAAATTGCAGTTCAAGTTGGCGGAAAGTTAAAAGCGACTGTAATTATTCCTATGGACGCACCGGACGAGCAAGTGATTGAAATTGCTTCTGCTGATGAAAAAATTAAAAAGCTTATGGATGGAATGGATGTTGTTAAGACAATAGTTGTTAAAAACAAGCTAATCAACTTCATTTTAAAACCAAAAGCATAGACAAAGATAGGGAATATAAATGGTTAAAATTATAACAGACTCTACAGCTGACATTTCCTTAGAAATTGCGGCGGAATTAGGGATTGAAATTGTCCCATTGAAAGTAATTTTTGGCGAAGAATCATTCAGAGATGGGGTCGATATAAGGGCTGATGAGTTCTATAAAAAACTTGAGTTGTCGGAAAAACTTCCGACAACTTCACAGCCCTCACCCGAGGAGTTTTTGCCCATATTCCAAAAAGCTGCGCAGGACGGCGATGGAGTTGTGGTCATGCTTATTTCGGGAAAACTTAGCGGTACTGTTCAAAGTGCTAATATCGCAAAAGAGCTTTCGGAATATGAAGATATCCATATTATTGACAGCCTATGCACGATTAGCAGCCTAAATCTTTTGGTTCATCATGCGGTCCGCAGACGTGACGAGGGCAAAAATGCGCAAGAAATTGCAGAGGAAATTTCAGACCTTGTTCCACGTGTAACTCTTTATGCGGTTGTCGATACTTTGGAATATTTCTACAAAGGCGGACGTTTGTCCAGAGCGGCAAAAATTGCAGGTTCTCTACTTTCTTTTAAACCAATTATCACTCTAATTGATGGAGAGTTAAGAGTTGTTGGAAGAGGAAGAGGGCTTAAAAAAGCACTGGATTCAGTAATCGAATTGATTAACAATAAGCCAATCGACACTGATATGCCAGTACACTTTGGATACACTGCGAGTATGGATGCTTGTAATGTTATGCGTGAGGTTTTAGGTGAGAAATACGGCATGGATACAGAAAATATTTCATGTATCGGTAGTGTTGTTGGAACGCATGTTGGACCTGGCGCATGTGCTGTATCTTATATTGCAAAAAAATAAAAACTAAAGGGGATGCAAAAAATGGGGGCACCATATTCAATGACTATGTCAAACGGGAGCTTGATTACAACTTCCGGACACTTAGCAATTGACGAAAATGGTGAAGCTATCGGAAACGATATCGCTACACAAACTAAGGTTGTGCTTGATAATGTCATTAAGACTATTGCGGCAGAGGGTTGCAAAAAAGAGAATATCATGCATGTCAGCGTGTTTTTGCAAGATATTAAAGTAGATTTTGATGCATTTAACGAGGAGTATATAAAGTTTTTCGGCGATTGCAAGCCAACTCGTGCGACTGTTGGTGCTGTGATTTACAAGCCACAGTTTTTGATTGAAGTTTTGGTTATGGCAGATAAAAATTGCGATAACAGAAAATAGCTAAATAATAAATCTGCTCGTAAAATCTTTAGGGATTTTTGCAAAGAAAAAAGACCATCGAAACGGTCTTTTTTCTTTGTCTGTGTAAAAACATCTTCTCGGGGGAGTTTGAGGGGGCAAAGCCCTCCTCAAATTGGATAACCCGATGTCATTTTAATGCCCGAATGGGCGAAAATGAGCCTTTAGGCATTATTTTTCTCAAAAAATAATCATAAAAAAGACCGTCGAAACGGTCTTTTTTATGTTTTTGTTACGCTACTTCATCAGCCATCATTTCAAGTGTTGCCACTTCCATCATATTATAGATGATTTGAGCAATTTCAGCTCTTGTAGCTGTACCCATTGGTTTGAAGTCGCCTTCTGGGTAACCATTGATTGCGCCAGCTGCATACATTGCAGTAACTTCGTCCAAGTACATTTCTGTGATATCGGCTTCGTCTGTGAATGTTTTTGGTTCATTCACGATTGTGAAAGCATATCCGTCCATGTCATACATTAGTGTTGCGTAAGCATATGCGCAAATTTCTTCGCGAGTGATAGGAAGCATTAGTTCCTCAGCAGATGAAATGCCTATTCCAAGAAGTTCAGCTGTGTAGATTGCGCCTTCTGTCCAGTTTTCACCTGTTGTTTCCATTTCGTCCCACTTCTCTTGCATAGCGCCGATGCGGTGCATGATTGTCATGAACTGCATACGAGTCATGTTTTCAGCAGGAGCAAATTCTGTTTCGCTCATACCAACTAGGTAGCCAGCTTCGATGTTGTAAAGAACAGGCTCAACATACCATTCTGTTGCAACGATATCAGCGAAAGGCATTTCAGGAACAACGCCCTCACCGGCTGAGATGATTGTGATACGGTTGTCAGCATCTGCATATTCTTCGCCGATAACGCCGTCAAGCTCTTCAGCGATGTAGTTGATTAGGGCATCTTCAAGTGCGATACCTGTATCATATTTGTAAGAAGCCTGTGTGAATGTGTAGTATGTGTCGCCACCAATAGCTAGGAAGTCATTTGAAGCGATTGTGTAAGTTTTTTCAAGGTCAAACTCTTCGCCACCGATTGATGTGATTTCAACACGTGCGCCTGGGTTTGCAGGAGCATAGTATGTTGAATCAGGATACATTTCGCCATTTACATAAGGAACGCCGATGTTTAGTGTAAATTCAATTCCTGATACTTGTGGGAATGCACCTAGAGATTCAGGAGCAGCAGCTGTTGCAGCTTCGATGATTTCAAGAATTTGTGCACCTGTAAGGTCAAGAAGTGTGATTTGGTTTCCGAATGGGAAAACTGTAATCATGTCGTTCATTGTGATATCGCCTGCATAAATGCTGTCACGAATACCACCACCGTTTGTGATTGCACCAACAACTTCTTTGTCAGTTAGTTGATTTGCTTGCCATAGAATAGCGTCTGTTGCGAAGTCACCAAGGTTTGTTTCTTGTAGACGAACACCTTGTCCAACTGGGAAAGTTGCAATAACTTCACCAGCATCGTTTGTGATCTCTCCGCCCTCACGTGAACCGTTTAGGTCAACTTCTGTTGTAGCGAAAGCTTCGCCGTATTCAGCTTCAACTTCGTCGATGTATGGTTGCATAACTGCTGTGATTTCAGCGTCAGGCATTGTGACATCTGCAAATGTGTTGATGTCGGCAATTAAGTCGCCTGAAACTGGCTCGATGATAACTGCGCCAACATTTTGGAAATATTCACCTGTTGAAGCGATTAGAGTATCGCCAACCATTAGGCCTTCTTCGAAAAGTTGGTGAGCGTGTCCGTCAATGATGATGTCAATGCCTTCAACATTTTCAGCTACTTCAGAAGAGCGGAAAGGCGAGCTTGAAACATCGTCGCCCAAGTGGCTTAGCATAACAATAAAGTCACAACCAGCTTCTTCAAGTTCAGCAACTTGCTCTTCAGCAACGCCGTAAAGGGCTTCAGCGCTGTTTGCAAAGTCAACATCACCTGTGTTTGCAGGGCTAGCTTTTGTTAGAGTTTCTGGAGTTGCCATGCCGAAAACACCGATTTTTGTTCCGTCAGTTGTTTCAAAAATTGTGTTGTCGTCGAAAAGAAGCTCTCCACCATCTTTATAAGTAAGGTTTGCAGCAACAACTTCGAATTCTGCATTGTCAACATTTTCCATCAATTTTTCAAGTGGGAAATCGAATTCGTGGTTACCGATTGTAGCTACATCATAGCCAACAGCATTCATGAATTCAATAACATTTGAACCTTGATATACGTTGACAACAGGTTGTCCTTGGACATAGTCAGCAGCATCCATAAGGATAACTTCTGCGCCTAGTCTTTCGTACTCAGCCTTTAGGGTAGCTAATCCATCATAGCCAATAATCCCCTCTTCTGCGTCGTAAGCAATACGACCATGGATATCATTTGTGTGTAGGATAACGATTTTGCCCTCATAAGATGGCTCGCTCTCAGCAGAAGCTATGACGCCGAAGCTCATAATCATGGCAACTACTAACAATAGACCTAAGAATTTGCGTGTATTTTTCACAAAATTTCCTCCTTCTGTCGGGTTTGACCCGAAATATAGGATATATTATACATCAATAATCTAAAAAATGGAAGTGTTAAAAAGTAAAATTTTGTGTTAAATCTTTGGCAAAATTTTCAACAATAAGTTAAATTTTAAAAATTATTGAAAAATAATGGGAAAAATGCTAAACTACATATATATAATATGAAAGAAGGTAATTGATTTGATAAAATTTGCACACTATAACTTTAATGTTTTGGACTTAGAGCGCAGTCTGAAATTCTATGCCGACACGATTGGAATAAAACCTGTCAGAGAGATAACAGCTGATGATGGAGCGTTTAAAATTGTCTATTTGGGTGACGGGATAACAGAGTTTTCGTTGGAATTAACTTGGCTACGTGACCGCAAAGAGCCTTATAGTTTAGGCGAATGTGAGTTTCATTTAGCTTTTGTAACAGACGAATATGAAAGTTTCTACCAAAAACATAAAGAAATGGGTGTAATCTGCTATGAAAATCCTGCAATGGGAATTTATTTCATTGCCGACCCTGATGGCTACTGGGTAGAGATTATTCCTGATAGAAAATAAGCCATGTTTGATGTATCATATGCTGAATGTAGCGATTATATTTATAAGGATGTCCGCTCTGCACTCGAGCAAGCAATTTATGAAGTGACCGACTTATCTTGGGTGACAAAGGGAATGACTATTGCCCTAAAAGCCAATCTTTTGACAGGAAAATCACCCGACAAAGCCGTTACAACTCACCCATATTTGCTGTGTGCAATGTGTGAAATTTTGTCGGAGCGTGGCGCAATTCCCATTGTTGGCGACAGCCCCGGAGGGATTTTTACCGAGGCTTATGTCGGCAGAATTTACAGAATTGCAGGCATGGAGAGCGTTTTAAACTATGGTGGGACTTTGAACTCCGATTATTCTCAGCAAAATATCACCTTCGAAAATGGAAAACTCCTAAAGGAATTTGATTGCACATCATGGCTTTTAAAGGCGGATGCGGTTATCAACATATGCAAGTTGAAAACACATGGAATGACGACTTTGACAGCTGGTGTTAAAAACATGTTTGGTTCTGTCCCCGGAACGAGAAAGCCCGAATATCATTTCAGATATCCGGATATAAATGATTTTGGCGACATGCTGGTGGATGTATTTGAAAGAGTTGCACCAAAACTAACTATTTGTGATGCAATTTTAGCCATGGAGGGAAATGGACCGAATTCAGGCAGACCTCGAAAACTTGGCTATATTGCAGTTTCAGAAAATGCACATGCTTTGGATATAAGTCTTTCAAAACTCATAAACTTAGACCCCGATAAAGTGACGACTATAAGGTCGGCAAAAAGTCGTGGCTTAGTGCCTGAAAATATCAAAGTTTCAAATCAACCACCCACAGTTTTAGACTATGATATCCCCGAAACAGGCGGACTTTTATTCACAGGTCATGGAAAACTTGCACATAAATTGCGTGGTGGACTTATAAGAATTACCCTAAGTTCGAAGCCGTCATTAGTTGCAAAAAAATGCACTGGATGTTCAGAATGTAAGGAAGTTTGCCCTGCCGATGCCATAGAAATGAGGGATAAAAAACCTAAAATTAACAGAAGAAAGTGTATTTTATGCTTCTGCTGTCAGGAGTTTTGCCCCTTTGGTGCGCTAGAAGTCAAAAGGCCGACTTTAGCGAAAATGCTTAGCTCAGGGAAGAAATAAAAGGCTTATAAAAGTAAACTATTATACAGAATGTATAAAAAGACTTTAGTAAAAATTTTGCTAAAGTCTTTCAACTTGTCGAAGATAATTTTTTGCGAAAATACTAAATACACTATTTTTCGCAATACCTTTGTGAAAAGTGCAACAATGTGAACATGAATAAAATTACATTTTAATTGCTTGTTTTTACAAAAATGTTGTGTTATAATTCCACCATCACTAATAAATGTAAATTGGAAGGTAAACAGAATGAAAAAGATTATTGTTATATCAGATTCCTTTAAAGGAACTATATCTAGTGGGACAATCGCAAAAATTGCTAAAACTTCCATAGGGAAATTTTATCCTGAGTGTGAAATCATAGCGCTACCTGTTGCCGACGGTGGAGAGGGAACTGTTGAATGTTTCTTAGAAGCCATAGGCGGAGAAGCTGTTGAAACCCCTGTATGTGGACCATGGAGAGAAGATGTGGTTTGTAATTATGCAAAAATTGGCGACACTGCAATTATCGAAATGGCAGCTGCGGCAGGCCTTCCAATGGTCGGAGACAGAAAAGACCCATCAAAAACCACGACTTTTGGTGTTGGGCTTCAAATTAAACACGCGGCACAGAGTGGAGCTAAAAAAATCATCCTCGGACTTGGAGGAAGTGCAACAAATGACGGTGGATGCGGAGCGGCAGTTGCGTTGGGCGGAAAGTTTTTCAATGAAAAGGGTGAAGAGTTCTGCCCTGTTGGCGAAACTTTGTGTGAAATTAAGAAAATCGACATGACAGATGCTAAGGCACTTCTTGATAGGATTAGCGTAGAAGTCATGTGCGATATTGATTTCACGCTTTGCGGAGAAAAAGGAGCGGCGGCGATTTTCGGACCTCAAAAAGGTGCTGATGCTGATATGATAAAAATGCTTGATGGTGCGCTTTTCCACATGGCAAATGTTATAAAATCAGATTTGGGCATAGATGTTTTAAATTTACCCGGCTCGGCAGCGGCTGGCGGACTTGGTGCAGGAGCAGTGGCTTACATGGGAGCTGTTTTAAGACCCGGAATTGAAGTTGTTTTGGACATGGTGAAATTTGATGACTTGCTTTCAGGCTGTGAACTTGTAATTACAGGCGAAGGACGCATAGACGGCCAAAGTTTAGGTGGAAAAGTCCCTGTTGGCGTTGCTCAAAGAGCCAAAAAACAAAATGTACCTGTTATTGCAATTGTCGGTGGAATTGGGGATGGCGTTGAAGGTGTTTATGACACAGGAATTAACGCACTATTTGCAATAAATAGAAAGGCGGTAGACTTTGAAATTTCTCGTCACAGTAGCGAAGAGAATTACAGAGCAACCTTGGAAGATGTTATTCGTTTCTCAAAAGCACTACGCTAGTGTAATAATCTGCGGAGGTAAAAATGACTAGACTGGTATCGGTCAAAGATTTTATCCAGCCTGTTGCTGAGGCGATTTCAAGAATTTTAGAGATAGATACACTGGTGATGGATGAAAGCTGTGAAGCGATTGCGGGTACTTATGAATGTGGAAACACAAATCATAACAATATAATCAGCAATGTACTTCGCAGCGGACATCCGGAAATAACGCTAAATCCGGGTGAAAGCGAAGCTTGTAAGAAGTGCCCCGACAAAGGGAATTGCCCTGAAAAAGCTCACATGCATATTCCGATAATGTACAGGGGAAAAGCCATCGGTGTTATGGGTATAATTGCATTAAAAGACGAACAGCGACTTTTTATTATAGAAAAACATGTACATATCAAAACAGTAATTGACAGTATGTGCCGTTTGATTGGGTTGATGCTCAACGAAAAAGACACCAACGCCAGACTTGAAGTAAGCAAGGATATTTTGAAAAAAACAATCAATTCCATGTCGGACGGTTATGTTATCCTTGATGAAAACAACATAGTGACATACTCCAATACTCAAGGGGCTTCTGTTTTGGGTTATAAAAATGAAAATATGATTTTAAATAAACCCATCTCAGAGGTGGCACCCGAAGTGCTTATTTCGCTAATTGAAGCAGAGTCGATGAACTCGTATGACGAAATTGAAATCCATGGTCGAAAAACAGGTGTTATCGTCAGTCCGCTTAGTAATAACAAAACCCATGGACATTCGATAAACTTTAGAACTTTGGATAAGCTCGGCGCAAATATTTATAATAAAATGTTCAATAATTCAACCACTACATTTGATAATTTAATCGGAAAGTCAGAGAAATTCTCGAAAGTCAAAGAATTTGCTTTGCTCATATCAAAAAGTGATTCAAGTGTTTTGCTACAAGGTGAAAGCGGTACGGGTAAGGAACTTTTTTCAAGAGCCATACACAACGCAAGTTCAAGGCGTGGTGGACCATTTGTCGCAGTGAACTGCGCCGCAATTCCCCCTGATTTGCTTGAAAGTGAATTATTCGGCTATGAAAGCGGTGCTTTTACAGGTGCATCAAAGTCAGGAAAGCCCGGAAAATTTGAAATGGCGAACGCAGGAACGATTTTCCTAGACGAAATCGGAGATATGCCAATACACTTGCAATCTAAAATTTTGCGTGTGTTGCAAGAGCGAGTTTGCGAACGGATAGGCTCGACAAAATCATTACAGCTTGATTTGAGAATTATTGCGGCAACACATAAAAATCTTGAAAAAATGATTACTGAAAAACTATTTCGTGAGGATTTGTATTACAGACTGAGCGTAATTCCTATAGTTATCCCACCGCTACGAGAGCGTACGGGTGATATTCCGCTGATGGTGGAATATTATCTAAAAAAATACTGTAAAATGTTCAATCGTGGCGACTTGATTTTGCCAGAAAACGTAATGAGATTACTGGAAAATTATTCTTGGCATGGCAATGTTAGAGAGCTTGACAACGTAATGCAGTATATTGTTTCTGTAAGTTTTAACAGTAAAGATATGGTGATTTGTGAGGAGTTTTTGCCACCGTCAGTTTTGAGAGGAAAAGTCCTAAAGCAAATTGAAACTGACGAATCCTCTGGTATTGTTCCAATAAAAGATTTGGAGAAAAAGGAACTGATGAAAGCATTGACTCTCTTTGGAATGAGTACGGAAGGAAAATCAAATGCGGCCAAAGCTCTTGGAATAAGTGTTCCGACTTTATACAGAAAATTGGCATCATATAATCTCCAATAAAGATAATAAGAATTTATCAATTTGCAAAATGATAAATCAAAATGATAAAAAGTAGGATTGTTACAACAAAATTCTACTTTTTATTTTATATTTTTTAGCTACATTACATAAAATTACCATATTATACCAGAAAGTTTTGATTTTTAAAAAATTATTCACTTTATTCATTTTTTATTAGTAATTCACAATGTGTTAGAGGATTTTTTTAATAACTTTAACAAGCTGATTATAAATTTTGTATGTTAGATTATTCCAATATTGTGATAAATGCACAGAGGAAAATGGGGACTTTTCTGCGATTGGCATGGTAATTTTTTGAGTTTTGTAAAACTTGGCACAAGTGTTGCAATATATAAAAGCAAGAGCACAAATGAAGCACACGATGCCGAAGCTCATGAAATTATTAATTATTTTTTTGGAGGAATCAACAATGAAAACTAGAGTAGTTAAAATGGTAGAAAAGCACAGAGTAGAAATCGAAGAAATCGATCTAGTACCAGGCCCAGGCGAAGTCCTTGTCAAAACATCTCAAGCATCTATCTGCGGAACTGACAAGAGCTATTTCAACGGACACTTCCCTCCCAAAACTAAGGTTTTTGACCCAGCATGTAATGAAGCATTTGACAGCTATCCATTATACATGGGCCATGAAGGCGCTGGTATCGTTGTTGAAGTCGGTCCAAATGTTACAGAATTTAAAGTCGGCGATAAAGTTACTTCTTTTGCATGGTACAACACCATGGCTGACTATTTTATAGCTCCTGTTCGTTATGACAGTGAATACAGCGGTTGCGGACTACATAAAGTTCCTGAGGGCATGGATATGTTCACAGCGGCTCTTGCAGAAACAACTTGCTGCCCAATCTTCTCAGGCATGAAGAGTGGCGTTGAGCTTGGCGATACAGTTCTAATCTGTGGTACAGGTTATGCAGGTCAAATCATTGCTCAAACAGTTAAACAAATGGGTGCTGAGCATGTTATCTGCGTTGACCCTGTCAGAAGAAAAAGAGAACTTGCTGTTGAACTAGGCGGCGCAGACATCGCTTTCAACAACACTGACGACGTTGCTGGCTACGTTCTTGAAAAAACAAACGGCAAGGGCGCAGACGTTTGCTTCGAAGTTGCTGGTTTCTCTGAAAAATACGGCGCACAACCTTTCCAAATGTGCACAGATCTTGTTAAACACAGTGGTATCATCGCGATGTACAGCTGGGTTCTTGAGCCTCTAACACTTTCAATCGACCGCTGGCACAATAACGGTATCGACCTTCGCACAACAGCTCTTATGCACGCTATGGAACACAACCGTTACTGGTGGAACGAAAAAACTATGGATCTTATGAACCGTGATTATTTTAAAGTTCTTCCTCTAATAACTGACGTTTTTGATCTAAATGATTGCCAAAAAGCTTTCGAGCAAGCAACATTCACAGACGATAGCTGCAAAGTTGCTTTCCGTTTTGACTAATCTAAATTTTTAAGCTTATAGGGGACGGGCTTATTAAAGCCCGCCCCCTAGACTGAATAAAAAGTCTTTATCGAAATTGAGTATACCGAAAATTCATTTTAATTATGGCACATTCAACAAATACAGGGATTATCCAATGGACATTCCTGAGGAGGTAAATTAATATGACATCATATGAGAGAGTTATGGCAGCATTAGACCTAAAAGAACCCGATAGAGTTCCTATTGCTGAAAATGTTATTAATGCAAGGGTTTTTAAAGCGCTTATGCCATCGGCAGAGTATCAAAGCGACTTCGAAGTCGAATTTGGATTAGACGTTTTGTGGTGCAATGCTGAATACGCTGAAATATGGAGAGAAGGCCCTCTATACAAAGATGAGTGGAACATTCTTTATAAAGATACACCTGAGGATTGTGCTCACCCAATGAGAGGTCCACTTCAAGATGGTCAACTTGATTTGAGTGCATTTGAAGTTCCTCCAATCGACGGCGAAGGCCGCATGGGAAGACTTCCTTATCTCGTTGAAAATTTCAAAAAAGACAAAGCTATTGCTTTTTGGATTCGTCCGTTCTTCTTATGGGCAATCTACCTTGTCGGTTTTGAAGATTTAATGATGTACATGCACACAGAACCCGAATTTATTCATGATTTATTTGATAAAATATTGGAAGGTCAAATTGAAGTTGCCGAAACAGCAATTGACATGGGTGCTGACATAATTGTTGACACTGATGACTATGCTTTTAACATGGGTCCATTTTTCTCTCTTGAAATGTTTGAAGAGTTTATCTTCCCACGTATGAAAAAGTTCAATGCTGCAGTTCATGCAAAGGGTGTTAAAATGATTAAACACACTGACGGAAACTGCATGGATTTAATTCCCGGATTTATCGAAACAGGCATTGACGGACTTCACTCCATCGAGCCCTCGGCTGGTATGGATTTGGGTGTTGTCAAAAAAATGTATGGCGACAGATTGTCACTTTGGGGCAATGTAGATTGTGGTGCATTAATGTCAAACGGAACGCCCGACGAAGTTGAAGAAGCTGTAAAGCAATGCCTTCGTGATGGAGCACCCGGTGGTGGCTATATCTTGCACACATCAAACAGCATAGTAAGTGACTGTAAACCAGAAAACTACAAGCGTATGCTTGATATCGGGAAGAAATACGGCGCATATCCTATCAATGTGTAAAATTGTATGGGGCGCGCTCATATGTGCCCCGATACGAAAGGAATGTGTATGAACTACAAAAGAAGACTTGCTCCTTTGAGCATACTAAACATGGATGACTTACAAAGAATCCATGAGGCATCCTGTAAGGTGCTAGAACAAACTGGAATGATTTTTCAGAGCGATAAAGCATGTGAAATCTTGAAAAAAGGTGGCGCTAGAGTCGAAAATCAAAGAGTGTATATCACGAAAAAGATGGTCGACGACGCTTTGGCTTTATGTCCACATACTTTTGGTATGCACGCTCTAAACCCTGATAAAGCTGTGGTTGTTGGTGAAGATTTCTTAGTACAGCCAAACGGCGGACCGGTTTTTATTCAAGACCTAGATAATGGTCGTAGATTGTCTAAAATGGAAGACTTCATAAATATTCACAAGTTAATGCAAAACGGCGGTGTGGCAGACTTAGCGGGATTTTCACCTGTTGATCCAAGTGACATACCTTTAGACGTTCGCCCTGTGCATATGCAATATCAAGTTTTACGTCACACAGATATGCCCATTCACGGACATGTTTGTGGAGGAGAAAAAGCACGTCAAATGCTTGATATGTTAAAAATTGCTCACGGTGATGAAAAAATTCTTGAGAAACATGTCTTGTCTGGGTTATCAATCAATCCTATATCACCACTGTCAGTTGCAGAAGATCAACTCGAAACCCTGTTTGCATATGTGGAAAATGGTCAAGCAATTTTCCCTGGCCCATTGAGCCTAGGGGGGATTAGCGCGCCACTAAGTTATGTGGGAATCACTGTTCAAATGAACGCTGAGACACTGGGACTTGTGGTTTTGGCTCAACTGATACGCCCGGGAACTCCCATTGTTATGGCACTTGCCTCGACATTTGCTGAGTTCAAAGGCGGAATGTACTGCTCGGGTACACCGGATATGGGTCTACATATGATAACCAATATCCAATTGGTTCGTGACCTCTACAAACTTCCAATACGTGTAAACGCAGGCACAAATGCTTCCAAAGCTGTTGACTCTCAATCAGGTTTTGAAACTATGCAAAACCTAATGATGGTAATGCTAACAGGTTGCCACCTCATACACGAAAGTCAAGGGACTTTGGATAATCTAATGACAGTTTCATACGAAAAAATGATGATTGACGAAGAATTAATTCGCAGAGTTAAATATATGACTCGTGAAATCGACGTCAGCGACGAGGCACTGTCTGTTGACCTTATCAACGAAATTGGACCCGGTGGAAATTACTTGTATGAAGAGAGCACCTTGTTAGGTTGCCGTGATTTGTTCCTCGCAAATGTCTCTGACTGGTCAGGATATTCTGTTTGGGAACGTGAGGGCGCACTTGATATCGTGCAAAGAGCAAACAAAATTTACAAGGAGCGTTTGGCGAATGCTCCTGAGTCAATATTAGATCCCTATATTGACAAAGAACTGTTAAATTACGTTAGAAAGGTCGAAAACAAATACGGAGTATAAGAAGTAATAATAATTAAATAATGTTATGGCGAAGAAGAAAGGAGATTATCAGTATGTTAAAAAACGTGAACAATAAGATTCTATGGCCGGCAATCATCTTACTGACAGCAATCGTGGTTTTAAGTTTCGTAAACAATGATGCGTTCCAACTTGTTATGAACTCTGCAACAAACTGGGTACTTATGAGCTTTGGTGGTATGTTCAGCTTTGTAGCAATGCTTTGCATAATTACGCTTGTGATTGTTTACCTATCTCCATTCGGAAACATTCGCATCGGCGGAAAGAATGCAACTCCTGATATGAATACATGGTCATGGTTTGCCATCGTTCTATGTACTACAATCGCAACAGGTGCTGTTTTCTGGGCATATGTTCAGCCGATTTTGCACATTAACCAACCTCCTGTTTTCTGGGGCATGGACCCTCACTCACCACAAGCGATTACAATGTCATTTGCGACAACATTTTTGCAGTGGTCGTTTATGCCATATTCAATTTATGCTATTCCATGCGTTATGTTTGCATTCGTTTATTTCAACATGCGCCAACCTTACGGAATAGTTTCAACGCTAACTCCAACTTTCGGAGTTAACCGCACAAAGAAATTGTTCGTGCCTCTAAGTGCTGTTTTGATGTTCACTATGATTTTGGGCATGGGTTCTTCTTTGGGTCAAGGTATGTTCAGCCTTTCAGGTGGTGCAGCATATCTATTCGGTTGGGAAATTGGACCTTCACTTTATTTGGGAATTGGTTTACTTCTGGTTATCCCCGGAATTATCTCATCAATCACAGGTATTTTGAAAGGTATCCGTATTCTATCCGATATCAATGTTAAAATTTATTTCGGTATCGTTCTGTTCGTTTTGATTACAGGTGCATCAGGTTTCGTTCTAAACCTCGGAATCGAGTCATTTGGTGTTTTAATGGATAACCTATTTTCACAACTAATGGCAACAGGCACAGCTTCAAACGAATCTTGGGCTCGTGACTGGCTGAACTACAATGCAACTGCTTGGATGGCAACTATTGTTGTTGCTCCAATCTTCCTAGGCTCACTTTGCAAAGGCCGCACAATTAAACAAGTTATCCTTGTTAACTTTGCAGCACCTTGCGTATTCGGCATCATTTGGATGGGTATTTTGGGCGGAAACGCTGTTTATCAAGACATTCAGTCTGTTGGCGGAATGGAAGCTTATCTTGCAAACCCAGGCGGCGGTATCATAACAAGTATTATGAACAACCAAGGTCAAGAATTTATTCCTTATCAATTCTATGACACTCTACCATTGCCTGCGATTACTACATTCTTCTACCTATTCTCAATCGTTATTTCTTTCATCACATACACAGACTCTTGCCTAACATCAATGACAACTTTGTGCATGTCGAAATACGGTGAAGACACATCTACAACACTTATCAGCGAAAGAATCACACCAACATCAGTCTTTGTTAAAGTTCTACTCGGAGCGCTATTACTACTGGTCACATGGTCTATGGTATCATATGCTTCAATGGACGGCGCGAAAGCCTTGGCAAACCTCGGTGGACTTGCGGGTGTATTTATTGAAGTAATCATACTGGTTGGTCTGTTCAAAATTATGAGAAAACCAAATGAATACAACTACGTTGATAGCGAAGATGGCGTTCCTACAGAACTAAATTCAAGCAAAAACAAAAAGTCAAAGAAACTCGGCTATTCAGGTAATGACAGTGGAATTCCACTAGAAGCAAATATAGAGAAATCTTAAATTATCAAAAATAAGAAGGAGTACATCAAATGAAAAAACTTAACGAAGAACTAAGAGCCGACCATGAACTTGTCCGCAACAAAGTTGCAACTTTTGATTTTACTATGAGTACAATTGAAATCACAGGTAAAGATGTACGTGCATTTTTAAATGAGCTTTGTGTCAATAATGTTGGAGCGGTTGCAGCTGGAAAAGTTATGTACACAAGTATGCTTGATGAAAATGGCTTGATTTTAGATGACTTAACACTCTACTGCTTCAGTGATGATAAATTCTGGATGATTAGTGCTTTCTGGGATACAACAGCTCCTTGGATGGAAAAAAATCTAAACGGAAGAGATGTTATCTGCAAAGATTTGTCTGACAGAATGAAAATGTGGCCTGTTCAAGGACCATATTCAAGAAAAGCACTAAATTGCTATCTAAAAGACGAAATTACTGATATGAAGTATTACACTTTCGCACCAAACAAAGCTGGCGACGTTGATGTAATCATCAGCCGTACAGGTTTCACAGGTGAACTTGGTTATGAAATTTTTGCAGATGCCGATGATATTGATAAAATCATTGCTGACCTATGCAAAGCCGCAAATGACCTTGGGATTGCTATAATCGAAAGTGATGTCACACTTGAAAGCCTTCCAACAGAAAAAGGACTAATTCAACAACGTGATTTTGCTGAAACAAATCCGCTTGAAATGGGACTAGACTTCTCAATTTGTTGGGAAAAAGATTTCATCGGAAAAGATGCACTCCTAAAAATCAAAGAGGCTGGAGTTGCTCGCAAATTAGTTGGTTTTGAAACTTCAAACGATGAAATTGACATTGAAAACGAAAGCCCTGTTTTTTACAATGGCAAAGAAGTCGGAAAAGTTACTTGTGCAAACTATGGATACACAGTTGAAAAGAGCATAGGTTATGTTCTTATAGATAGCTGTGCGGCGGCATATGGCAACGCAATAACAATAAAATCCGGCGATAATGAAATCTCTGCAACGCTTTGCAATCGTGTTTTCTACGATGCAAAACGTGAAAGAATAAATGCGTAAATCACTCCTTTACGCATATAGGGGGATTGGCTCTTAACATCCCCAACCGTCTCCTCAAAAACAAATTGAGCATCCGAAAGGGTGTTCATTTTGTTTTTTTTGCTTTCTCCTCCTAAAGTGTGTATTTTCGCACACTTTAGAAAGTAAAAGAATTTGAACATATTCAAGCAAAAATATTGAATATTCGAGCAAAAAACGTCATTTTCTGTAAAAATTTAGAAAAATCTCTTGCTAAAAATGGAAAAATATGTTAAGATTACGGCATATAGAAAAATGATTTTACTACTTAAATATGCAACACAATTTTGATATTTTTTTACTAAATCAAACTCTATAACAAAACTAAATAAACGGAGGAAGAAATCATGCTTAAAAAAATTAGTACCATGCTTATCGCAACGTGCCTACTACTCACTATGCTTACAATTCCTGCGCTTGCGGAAAAAACTTTTACTGATATGCCGAATGACTACTCAACCGAGGCACTAGAAAAAGCTGTCGCAAATGGATATTTAGTTGGTATGGATGGAAAAATTATGCCTGATGATTCAATCACAACCGCACAGGTTATGACCTTGCTTGTTCGTGCTTTTGATGTGACAGAAATGGCTGATATTTCAATGTACACAGACGTGAGTGAAGACGACTGGTTCTATTCCGCAATGGCTTCCGCTGTTGGACTTGGAATGGTTGAAGCTAGGGACAATATGCTTTATCCTAATGAGCCAATGTCACGCCAAGATTCGTTTAAAGCACTAGCACTTGCGTTTGGGATAACTGGCTCAGGTGATAAAGCTGTTCTAAGTCCTTATACAGATATGGCTGAAATTAGTGATTGGGCAAGAACTGAAATTATAGCACTCATCGAGGCTGGTGTTGTTGAGGGATATAACGACATGATTCACCCAGAAGCAAATATCAAAAGAAAAGATTTCGCTGTTATTATGGATCGTGCGATGAACCTTTCTTTAACACACACTGTAACATTTAAAACATCTGTGACACACAGCTTTACAGGTGAAGAAATTGTTATGACAGACAGCAAAGAAGTCATGAACAACTACCTTGTCGAAATGCCCGACGAACCAATAAATACAGTTGTTATAGACGGTATCGACGTTGACAAATGGTATGATTTCCGTGGCTGGTACACAGATGCAGAACTAAGTAATCGCTGGGATTTTGAAAAACCTGTTTCAGCTGATATGATGCTTTATAGCGAGTTTGTACATATCCCAGACCCACCGACAAATACACACTTTTCGTTCATCAATAAAATGTTCACCGACTCAGATGGTGTGATATTAGTACAGGGCGTTGAAGATGGCCATGAATATGGACCAATGGCACTTGCTGATGGACTAGAAATTGAAAAATATATGGCAAGTATGGATGATGAAGTTGCAGGATATTATCTTGCTTTCACTATCGGTGACAGAAAATTAGCCAACGCTGTTTCTGTACCGGCAATGGATTCGGGTGCGGTTACTGCAATCAGCGCTGAGGGTGTTGCACTTGACGACGGCGAAATGATTATGTTCGACGAGCAAATTTATATGTACTGGGCGCATGAAGACGGTACATATTCCGTGTATAATAAAGTTGCCGGTCGCTTCCCAGTTGAAGATATGACAGAAGAACACCTTCCGATAGGTTCATATGTTTCACTTTATGATGCGAGAACTGGCTCGGACACTTTTGCGCAGGGCGAAGTTGATGCAATTATTGTCCGCATGGTGAAATAAATTTTATATTAATCTCATAAAAAGACACATCTTCGGATGTGTCTTTTTTGTGGATTATTGACATTCAAAAGTAAACATTGTATAATTACTTGTATAAATACACAGAAAGAGGGGTGAGGATAAAATGAATGAAAAGAGCGAGAGGAAAAAGTTGAGCATAAAAGACCTTAAGCAAAGAGGCAGAAAGGTTTTAAAAGCGCATTATTTATTGCTACTATTAACCTGTTTATTTTCAGCTTTTGTTGGCAGTGAATTTGCCGATTCATTTGTTTTGGCAGATATTGAAACATCTGAATTGAGTGAACTTATAAGCTTGCCCAGTGAGATTGTAGAAGGAACACAAGAATTTTTCGGCACAGGTAGGGGAGTGCTGTGGAGCATTATAACAAGTTTTTCCACAGGCACGATTTATGATTCGATGATTTCAGGTGTAAACACCATCCTCGGGACAGAAACTGCGGGACTTATCATAGTTGTGGTTTTTTGTTTAGTGCTTGCATTTATATTCTGGTTTTTTGTCGGAAATATGTATAGCGTTATTTCAAGACGCATTTTTTTAGAGAGTAGGATTTATCAAAAAGTTACGCCCAATAAGTTCATATTTCTACACCGTGTGAAAAAATGGTTAAACGTATCAAAGGTTATGCTTTTGAGATTTGTGCTCAATGCGCTATGGTACTGCGTTTTTATCGTTGGCGGAATTGTTAAGCGATATTCATACTTTTTAGTGCCACATATTCTTGCAGAAAATCCTAGCATTTCTTCTAAAGATGCTATTCAGCTTTCAAAAGATATGATGTTTGGACATAAAAAGGAGTGCTTTTTGCTTGAACTATCCTACATAGGTTGGATGTTACTAAGGGTTTGCACATTGGGTTTATCAGGGCTTTTTTATTCAAATGCATATCAAATTGCGACGTATACGGAGTATTACACAGAAATTCGAACCTTGGCAAAAGAGCGTGGTGTACAAAATATTGAACTGCTAAACGACACTTACCTCTATGAAAAAGCGGATAAGGCTTTGATTGAAGAGAATTATTCTGATGTTATTGCAGTTCTTAAGGCGTCAAAAAATCAAAAAATAGCGCCAAAAAGTAAGGCTGAATCCATTCTTAATAATTTTGGAATTACTCTTCACAGGAAAAAAGGCGATGAAAAGAAAGAGCTTGTAGCTGTTAAAATCGAAACTGCGAAAGAGTTCGAGGAAATTTTATCCGCTGAACAGTATCCGAACAGATTATTTGCCTTATACGACCACACCAGAGGTTCTGAACATGAGGTTTCAAACTATATGGTGAAATATACAATTCCGACTTTGATTATGTTTTTCTTTGTGTTTTCATTTGTTGGTTGGGTGTGGGAAGGCTCTCTGTATCTGGTCAGAGATGGTGTTTTTGTCAACCGAGGCACAATGCACGGTCCGTGGCTACCGATTTATGGCAGTGGGGGAGTGCTGATTTTAACTCTACTATACAAACTGCGCAAACATGCGTTAACTCAATTTTTCGCTGCTGTTGTCCTTTGCGGTGTTGTCGAGTATTTCACGTCGTATGTGCTAGAAATCATGAGCGGAGGCGTAAAATGGTGGGATTATAGCGGTTATTTCATGAATTTACACGGCAGAATTTGCGCAGAGGGACTTATAGTTTTTGGCTTGGGCGGAATTGCGGTTGTTTATGCGCTTGCACCTAGTTTAAGCCATGGTATTAATAAATTTAGCCATAGATTTTTGGTAACGCTTTCATGTGGATTGCTTGCTGTTTTTATTATTGATGCCCTTTATTCCTCGCAAAATCCGAACACGGGATATGGTGTTACAATGGAGAAAAACAGAGAAGGCATGAATGTTTCAGACATATATAAACCTATCAGTAATTTAGAGATTATTAAATAAAAATTCTAACAAAAAAACCCGAGGAAACGGCTTGTTTCCTCGGGTTTTAGCTGTGTAGGCATTAATAATAAGAACCACCGTAAACGGAATTTTCATAATCCATTATGGTGTCGATATTAGACTTTTCGTAACTGTTTAGAACGCTTGAATTGAAATTATCCGATGTAGTTGTGCCTGTGTACCAACTCATAGATTCAAAATGTTCCCTAACTTCCTTGACATTAAATATGTAGCCGTGGCGAGCGTAAATTTCATTTCTTGCAAAGCATAATTGCTCCCAAGTTAGATAATTTAGCTCATAATCGTCTATATATCTTGTGTCACTTCCGCTAATCATATAATAACTATCAGCTTCGACATAAGGAACGACAACTAAATCTGGCAGTGGTGTTGGAGTTATTATTGGAGCGGGAGTTGGGGTTGGCTCCGGTGTCGGCTGTGGGGTTGGCTCGGGAGTTGGTGTCGGGGTTTCGATGATAGCAGGGACAACCTCGTCATCTCGGTCTAATCTTGATTCGTAGGTGTCGTTTTGGGAATCTGCACTTGCATCTTCACTGTCTTTGTCTGTTAGAAGCAGAACGATTACAACTACTAAAAGCAGACATATAATTGAGGCGGCAACTTTGAGAAATATGCTATTGTTAGGGCTTTGGTTTGATTCATATTGTGACATCAGCGTATTCCTTTCTCAATTCAAATATATGTAAATTGTAACATAATATGTTGAAAATAGCAATATTTTGCCACTTGAAAATTTCGAAATGTGTGAGGTGCTGGCCTAAATACTATGGTTTCTTTAACATATTGGAATTAAAATCTTGATATTCATTTTAAAAATTAGTATATAAAATAGTGTAGCAACCGAAGTTACTACACTATTACGATTAAAAATACAAGTTATGACATTCCCCATTTTGCAAGCAATTGCATTGCTGGAATGAGTTCTTTTGATTTATCTGTCATAAAATATTCCACTCTAATGGGCATTTCATTATATTGAATTCTTGTAACCAAACCGTCTTTTTCTAATTCTTTCAAAGAAGAAGCAAGCATTGTATTTGTGATTCCTGTAACTTTTTTCATAAATTCGTTATATCTAATGCCTTCGCCTGATGATAAAACACAGATAATAGGAATTTTCCATTTTCCACCTATGCGTTTCAGCGCTGTTTGCAAGGGACATGCCTCACAGCAAGGGCAGTGGTTAGCTTTACATACGCTCATATTTTTCTTACCTCCTCATATTTTTTTGCCTTATTGACATTTATTTTTTTATATGCTAATATTATATCAGCTCAGAAAAACAAAGTCAATCATAAAAATATATTAAGGAGAATTTACATGAAAAACTTAGAGAACGTAAGCAAACTATTCGCAGACCAAGAAAGCACAAAAATCATCAGCACAGTTTCTAAAACAGGTGAAATTCACTCAATCGTCGCTGGAAGCATTATGGTTGTCGACAACGACACTATGGCTGTTGCTGAAGTGATGATGAACACAACCGCTGCAAACCTTGAAGCAAACAACAAAGTTGCTCTTCTTGCAGTTAAAGGCATGGAATCTTACTTAGTTGACGGTTCAGTTCAAAAACGTCACACAGATGGCCCTCTATTTGATGCAGTTGCTGAAAACTTTGCAAAAATGAATATGTCAATCAAAGCTGTTTGGACATTCACAGTCGACAAAATTTATGACGAAAGTGCAAACCCAGCAACAGCTGGCAAACAAATTTTCTAATTTCCTAATCCCATATAAATGATCAATTCCAAATAACAAAGAAACAAATATAAGCCGAGGGGACAAGCTATGTTCTCTCGGCTAAAAACTGCAAAAGAATCGAAACAGTTGAGCAAAACGACGTGTTTCCCACCAACAGCTGTGTTGAAAATCAATTTTATTTTTTTTGAAAAATTTTATTTAGATATTGGTTGACATAGAAAGAGTTACGTGGTAATATACAGCGGTATTAGTTGTAATTAACTAACTGAAATTTGGAGGAATTTATATAAAAAAGTTATTAACTTGTGTGATTTTACTAATGTTTTTATTAGTTGCATGTGCAGAAAATGAAAGCCCACCATCAAAAGAAACAGAGGAAGTTTTAGCTGAGACAAGCGAGAATACAGGTACTGACCTCAGCTTCTTTGCTATGGATACTTTTATGAGCGTAAAATTATCAAGTTCCGACGCAGAACTTTTGGCTGATATAGAAAACTATGTCATAGAATTAGAAAATCATATTTCTACCACTTTGGAAACAAGCGAAATTTCAAATATAAACACTAATTTTGAAAGTCAAGTGTCGGAAGATACACTAGACATTTTGACAAAAGCGATAGGTATAGCTCAAAGAACAAACGGTGTGTTTGACCCAACTATTTATCCAATTATATCGGCTTGGGGATTTACGACCGATGCTTACAAAATCCCTACAGATGCTCAAATTGAGGAACTTTTGCCACTTGTGGACTACGAAAATATTATAATTAATGATGACTTTGTAAGCATAAACGAGGGAATGAAAATTGATTTAGGCGGTATCGCAAAAGGTTATATCGCCGATGAAATTACTGCAATGATATGCGAAGCAGGAATTAATTCTGCTCTTTTGGATTTGGGCGGAAATGTGCAAGCAATTGGAACGAAAACCGATGGTTCGCCTTGGCGAGTTGGAATTAAAAACCCTGATGAGGGCGATGTTTTGGCGGCGGTGAGTGTTGTAGACAAAGCAGTGGTCACTTCTGGTGGATATGAGCGTTTTTTCGAGGGTGATGACGGAGAAATTTACTGGCATATAATGGACCCATCTACTGGGAAACCAGCAAAAAATGAGCTTATTTCCGTGACCATAATCGGAAAATCGGGCATGTACTGCGATGGACTATCCACGGCACTTTTTGTAATGGGGCTTGACGGTGCTATTGATTTTTGGCGTGAAAACGATGATTTTGATACTGTCTTAATCACAGAAGAGACTATATATGTAACCGAGGGCATAGCCGAAAACTTCACGCTGCTTGAAGATTACAAAAACTTACATGTTGAGTATGTTAAAAAGTACGCGGAAATGGGATAGGAATTGTTGTTGACAATGCCAGTTTTATATGTTAGTGTTACAAAAGTATTGTTAGTAAGTTCTAACGATTTTGCCATATCATTACACAAATTAACTTTAGGAGCGAAAGAAATGAAAAAAGGAAGAAAAATAATACCCTTAACCCTAGCATGTTCTATGGGCTTGAGTATGTTGCCTGTAAATGCCTTAGCAACGGATGTTTACACCGACATCAAAGACCACTGGGCAGAAACAGCAATCACCGAATGGAGCAGTTATGACGTAATCAAAGGTTATGACGGACAATTTAACCCTGATGCTTATATCACAAGAGCGGATTTTGCAGTTATTTTAGACCGCCTGATGAAATATCAAACAGTAGCCGAAAACACTTTCGAAGATTTATCTGATGACTATTACACCGAAGCCATTCTTAAGCTGAATAATGCTGGCGTAATGCAAGGCGATGGCGAAAACATCCTACCATTGGACAATGTAACACGACAGGAAGCCGCTGTGATGATTGCAAGAGCTTTGGGTTTGACTTTTGGCGCAAGCACAACAGCCTTTTCTGATGACGATAAAATTGCCGAATGGGCAAAATCTGCCGTTGACGCATTGTACCAAGACGGCTGGGTAAGTGGACGTGAGGGAAATACGTTTGACCCAAATGCACCGATTACAAGAGCAGAATTTGTCACAATTCTCGACAACGGAATTGCAATGATTTTAAGTGATGCTAGCCAAATTACCGAGGGTATGGAAATTGACGGAACTGTTTTGGTAAATACATATTTTGAAGATTTAGCAAACTTTTCAGTCACTAAACACCTAATTTTTTCCGCAAGTGCGTTAGGTGAAACAAACACTTTGACTGATGTTACAGTCGACGGAAGACTTATTGCACACAGCGGTGCAAGTGAAGAAGCACCGAACAAATTCACAGTTAAAGGCACAAGCTCGATTGGCTCAGCAGACCTTTTCGGACATATTGAATTTGACGGAGGAGAAACCGAAATCGGCGATATCAACACACCTCTAGGCTCACTTACTGACGATGACGATGATGGCTCATCGGGTGGAAGTTCTGGTGGCTCGGGTGGTTCATCTGGCGGAAGCTCTGGCGGTTCATCTGGTGGTTCGAGCGGTTCAGGTGGTGATACAGAAACTCCTGATACCAATGCTATTTCCACAATTTTTGTTGAAGATGCAAGCCGTCTTATGAACATCGAAAGTTTTGACTTTGCTGTTTTCACACTTGAAACAGGCGATGCTGATGATTATACTTTCACTTTAAATGGTGAAACAATTACTCCAACAGCTGTAAATGACCAAAAAACTATCATGCGTTTTGAAATGAACCCAAAAGAAGCAGCGTTACTAAAAGCTACAAACACTGATGGTAAATATCAGGAAATAACTTTCGGAACAGGAACAGAAGTATTTACAGACGTAATTAGCGGTGAAACGCCTGACGCATTTATCGCTCATGGTGCTGTTGATGTAAGCGATTACTTCCTATCTTACTGGGACGAAACGGGTGCTGAGAGAACTTATCCAAACAAAGCAACTTTTGATACAGAAAATGACGATGATTACATTGCCGACGACAAATTGCCTGAACTATGGCACGGCGATACCCTAGCAAGTGAAGACTCGGTTATTAAAGCAAGACTTGCAACTGATGAGGACAAAGAATGGTTCAACGCAATTTACGATGTGCAAATTGATTTGGGATTAGGCTCAAGACAATCAACAACTTTTGCATTTAGCACAGAAGAAACACCTTATGGTACAAACGGCTTAATAACACTTGATAAAGATGCACCATCTTTCGCTTATGAGCGTAACGGTGTATTTGATATCATAATCAAAGCTGAGGGTTACCCAGATGCAAAAATTCCGGTCATAAGAGAACTTGAAGCTGGAAAAGTTTCATTATCTGCACATTATAACTACATAGCTCACCAAGCTTTGATGTTTGAACTTAATGATTACCAATCATCTCTATTTAGAGACGATGCAACAGAAGTTTATCTCAATGGCGAAAAATTAGTTAATGCTGATGATTTAAGTGATGACGAAAAAGGCAATGCTGATTTCAGACAAGTTGCTGGACTTATTACTATCGGTGGCGACAAAGTGACTTCAAAACTTACAACAGGCGAGCACACTTTACTTGTGCGCATTGTAGGCTATACAGACTTTGAACACACATTTACACTAAGAGCACCTAATGGCGATAATGATGTAAACCCTGAGTGGGTGTATGCAAACGAAAACGGAACTCCTGTTGCTGATATTCCTATGACTATTGATGCTGTTTCAATGGCTACAGGTGGCGGAAGTTCAGGTGGAAGCACGTCAGGTGGCTCTATTGCAACACCTGCAACTTTGGTTTTTGACTTTGACCTTATGACAAATGCAAAAATCCTAAATTACTTAGGCGAGCAAACTACATATTCAACAAAAGTTGCTTCTTTCTGGAACCAAATGACAGATATCGACTACGCTTTCATGGAAGATGACAATGATTTGCTTCTTGACCTTTCAGGGCTGAAAGAGCTTTTAGGCAAAGCGGACGGCGATGATAATTATCTAACTTTTGCTGATATTTACGAAAAAGTAGTAAGCGGTGATGAAGATTACCAAGATTTGATTTCAGGCAATGCGATGTATCAAGTGAAATATGTGCTTGAATACGGCGGTTTAGGCGAGGGTGTGTACTTCGACCAAGTACACGCAACAGAACCCCCTGTTCTAACAGTTGCTGACAAAATCACTATGGGCGACGATATTGTTATCTCATATTCAGATGTTGATAATTGGGAAGATGTTATCACAGGTATGGTTGCAAAACATAATTACCTAATCTGGGATGCTGATATGTTCACAGTTGATAAAACTAATAACACTATCACAATAGCTTATGATGACTACAAAAATTCACTTTCAGCTGGCGATATTAGCTTTAGTATCACAACGAAAGATTCTGAATTTAAAGATGCCAATTTCTCATTCGAGCTTACCGAACCTACACAAGGCACATACTCACTAAGCAAAAACACAGATGGTGACCTTGTAATCAGCGGTTGCGATAAAGCCTATGTTGACAGCTTTGGTAACGATGCAATGATTAATGGTAAAGAAATCCACACAACTTATATAAGAACAGTGGCTGATAATATTGTTATTGATATTGCAAAAGCAGAGTTTGATATGGCGGACACAAGCCGTCATGTTTTAGTGTTAGAAAACAATGGTTATACAACAATCAGAATTGAATTTGTACCAGCAGAACTAGCAGACACAGGCGATATTGCAAGCCCTGTTCCTGATAATGTAGCATTACTAGAAACTAACGAATACGAAACAGGCGACGAAGTGAAAATCACTTTAGGTACTGACTTCCTAGGTTCTGATTATGCTAAAAATGTTACAGCTGTATACCTAAATGATGTACTTCTTAAAGAAGGCTTTTATGATAGTGATGATTATGTCATAAATAGCAATGACTTAACTATTAATGGTCATAAATTCGCTATAGCTGGTAACCATACTATCAAAATTGAAGCTACTGAATACCAAGATAAAACTTTTGAAATCACAGTAACAGAAAAGCAAATTAAAGCTGTTCCGTCTTATGTTGCAGTTCAAAATCCTGATAGCTACGAAGAAAATGATACTGTTTACATTACAATCGGTGAAAACTACGGCGATGTTTATGGCGAGGCTGTAACTGATGTTATTGTAAATAACAAAAGTATAGGTGCTCCGTATAGTGACACAACTGTAACTATCTACTCTAGCAATTTAGTTGTTGGCGAAAACACTATCGTTATCAAAGCTGATGGTTATGAAGATGCTACATTTACTGTAATTGTTGCTGAATATCAAAGTCCATTCCCAAGTCATGTTTATTTCATGGATGAAAACGGAGCTAAAATTGGTTCTGGCAAAGAAATTAGCATTAAAGCTGGAAACACAGTTTCTATCCGTTTGGGTGATGACGATTACAGCTCAAATATGACATTTGCAAATCTTAACCCTGTTTTAACAGTGAATGAAACTGAAACAACTTATTCGACATTTACAAAAAAAGTTCCTGCTTCATTCTACGGCACTATGAATATTACTTATGTTGAAATCGCAGGTTTAACAGAAGGCGAAAACACTATCACACTTAAAGCCGAAGGCTACCACATGGGCACTTTCACAGTTAATGTAATTGCAGCTGATGCAACATTCCCTGTACCTAGTGCTATTGCACTTGAAAGTGAAACTGTTGAGCATGGTGAAGACCTTGTAATCGAATTTGGTTCTTCTAGCGATGTAGATGCGACTACATATTACAATGCCTTGACTTCGGTTGTAATCACTCCTGAAAATGGCACTGAAATCACTATGGATAGAGCTGCTATTGAAGACGCGTATTGGTGGCAAGAGCTTTCAATCGAAGATTTAGCTGTTGGCGAATACACAATTACACTAATTGCAACCGATTATGCCGACGAAATTTTTGATGCAGAAGTTACAAAAGCAACCGCTCCAAGCAATTCAGTTTACTGGGTAGATGCTGATGGTGATAAAATCACAGGCAATGCAATGATTAATGATGGTGAAACTCTTGATATGTTTGTAGGTAGAGGACCATCTTACAGTGGTGCAACTGACTATAACTTTATCAAAGATAACAACGCAAAAATTTATGTTGACGACAAAGAAGTTACTGATGTTTCATACATTAAAATCAACGAAGAATATGGTCGTTATGATAATGCTATAACATTTGCTGATTTAACAGTTGGTGAACATACTATTACAATCGAAACAGAAAACTATGCTGATGTAGTTTTAACAGTGACAGTAGGAGCTAACTAGCAAATATCGCCCGCACAAAAGGAATTGACGTACCGACTAGCCTTAGAGAGCTAAACGAACAAGGGCTAATCGCCCTCAGGGTTGCCCGTTGGCAGCTCATCTGAAAAACTATAAAGTAGGAGGGTCTATTTTAACCTGAAAGATACCAAGTTTCAAAAACACTTCGTATCTAGCAGACCTAAATAGACCCTCCTACTCGTTGATTTGTGGGTGAGTAGCCAACGGCAAAAATCAGGCGACAGCCGTCAAATTTAAATCATGTAAAAAAATTAGAGGTAGACAAAATCTATCTCTAATTTTTTTGGCGGAGAGAGACTGTCGCCATCAGTTCGAGGTAAAAAAGGGGCAAAATAGCTATTTTCTACCTCTACCCCTTAAGCACGAACAGTCAGAAATTTTCCGTGGCAAAATACGAAAACCTCACACCGAAAATAGCCGAGATTTTGTAATTCTAACGCCGATTAGCTTCTGGTGTGGTTGGGAATGGATGTGGCAATTTCATCACAAAATTCAATAATATTATTCATCACATCCATATTGAAATCCGTAATGAGTGACAACCTCTCCTCATTCATAGTCAAAAATTCTTCTGAATTTTCATCATGTTCCATTTGGTGGTGCATAATATCATGAATTCGCAGATAAGAATTTGCATTAATGGTTAACTTATGCCCTGCGTCCTCATATTCGATAAATTCAAACCTTTCATCGTCGGAAAAAGCCTCATAATACACCTCGTAATTGCCATCAAAAGTGACAACATTGTCGTCTTTACTGTGTATGATCAAAACTTTTGCATCACTATTTGAAAGTCCGGTAATTCCATCTAATTGAGAAAATTCGCCGAAGTTAATTTTTTCAAACAAAGTGAAATATGGTGCTAAAATTTTTATCGCATTGCCAACATAAGGCTTTGCAATATCTTCAATTACATTAATATTTCTCCAAAATCCCGCCAAAGTGACTATTCCGTCGATTTCCATATCAGGATTTAGTTGAGAAACTGCGGAAACCGCAAAACCGCCCCATGAATGTCCTATTAAAATCAAAGGTAAATCAGCAAATTTTTCTGTTTCATTTAGGTATGATAGCGCAAAACTTAGGTCAATCGGAGATTGGGAGAGTCCTTTTAAGCTCTCGCCTTCGCTGTCATCAACACCTGTGTTATCATAGGAAAAAACCAAATAATTTTCTTTGGTTAGCATTTCGATTTCAGCTAAATAATTTTCATGGCTGACACCCATGCCGTGTACCCAAACAACAAGTGCTTGTGGCGACTGGTTCGAAGCCTGAGAATAAAATGCTCCCTCTAAAATTTGACCTTCATTTGATGCGAAGCTGACTTCTTCTTTTGAAAAATCGGGGTTTAATTCGGATAAATAATCAAAATAATTATTTTCATGTGTTATTCTCTTGTTGAAATGGTAATCATAAGTCGCTAGAGAAATTACAAAAGGTAAAATAATTGCAATGAGAATTAATATTACAACAAATATTATAATTTTTTGCTTAGTAGCTTTTTGCATAAGACTCCTTAGATACGTTTAACTCTAAAATTCGAAATCATAGCACAACCAAGTAAAAATATGAAAACATAACTGGCTATGCTATAAAAAGTACTTTCACTCCAGTTGCTGGTCTGTAAATTAGAAATAAAAATAAAAGTACTCATCAAAAGGCCTGCAGAAGTTGTGGGTAAACCTACAAAACTCTTTGTAAAATCGCCGACATTATATCTTGCCAAACGGAAAATTCCGCAAGAAATATAAAATGTAGCAATTAAAATTTCGATTATCGTTACATATTTTGAGCGACCAACAGAGTGCATAGAAATAAAAATGCACATAGGGGTTATTACAAATGTAATTAAATCCGCAAAACTGTCAAGCTCTTTTCCGAGCGCCGAACTTACTTTAAGCCTGCGTGCAAGTCTTCCGTCTATGCTGTCGAAAATTACACCTATTAATATTAGCAAACAGGAGATATTAAAAATTGAACTTGTTTGGTAGAAGACTGCGATAAGTAGCGCAATGATACCGCAAACAGCATTTCCCAAAGTGCACATATTTGGTATGTTTTTTATAACATTATCTCTTGACAATCTTCCCACCTCTTTTCAAAATATCGTAAATTCCCGAATACACAACGCTTGCGATGATTACAAGCCAAAATGTAATAAACCTAAATATAAGCGTCACAGCGATTCCAGCACTTTTTTTCACAGAAAACAAGGATAACAAAGCGAGCATTGTCCCCTCGAAAGTGCCTAAGCCACCTGGGGTTATGGGTAACATTCCCATCATGTATGAAGTCATAGTGACGGCGGTTGTATGTTCAAAATCTAACCTAATCCCAAAAGATTGCGCCAAAATAAACATTTTAACAGGAAACAAAAGCCACACAGCCATTGAAATCGAAAACTGAATTATCCATTCTTTTTTTCCAAGTTTTGAAACTGCATTTGAATATGATTGCATGTATTTTTTGATTTTTTTGCTAAAATTGGATTTTGGATTTTCAAGAAAACGGATAAGTCTGCGCGAAAAAAACAAAGAACCTATCATCGCCATAACCAAGCCCAAAAACACCGCTGAAATAATAAATTGCACAGGTAAGGGCAAAAACCTTTTCATATGGTTACTTATATCAAGCAAGCATATGACGCAAACAAGCATTAAAACGCTCATACTGATGCTTTTTTGCATCAGTATGATATTAACTGCTTCGTTTGTTTCGCAAGCATATTCTTTTTTAAGATAATATAATCTACTCGCTTCACCGCCAATTTTTGCACCGGGGGTGATTGCTTCAATCAAAGAACCTTTGGTAAAAATATATACCATTTTCGAAATTATGCTTTGTCCGATTACGTTTTTCGTAATTCTATGCCACTGAATAATAAGTAAGAGTTGTGTGATAAACTGGAGAAGAACCACAGAAATTAGTATAAAAGGCTCAGTTCTTCTAAGCTCGATGAACATATCATCAAAATCTGTATTGTCTATCAGATAAACAAAAAGTGCAACAATTAATATATGACAGAGAATTTTTATGATTTTTTCTTTGGTCATATCCTATCTCACGTACAATATGGTTTTATCAATATTACTGAAAAATGGTTGCTCAATAGCACTCATATCATCGCAAAAGCCTTTGAAAGGTTGATACCCACGCTCTAAATGTTCTTTAGGAGTTCTGACCAAAACTTTAGCATCTTTTCTCATGGTGGAATGAATGTGTTTGAAAACTGTTTCTTTTGGCGAAATTTGCATTGCAATATGTATAACATCAAAATCTTCCGCCGAAACATCTACACCATCGGTATATTTAACCAGTACTTTGTTTTGCAGTCCCATTTTTTCAATTAAGTCGGTAGATTTTTCTATTGCATCTTTATCATTATCTATAACAGTGACAGTTGCCCCTGTCAATTTGTGAAATAAAATTGCAGTACAGGGGAAATATCCACCACCGACACACAAAATTTTGTCTGTGCGTTTTGCACTGGAAAGTAAAACCTCTTTTTCGACTATCGGTTTGTAATATGATAAAATCAAATTTTGTAAAACTTTTGTTTTACGCATTAAATTTTCCAAATTCTTCGTGGGATTAACAAATTGAAAAATCATATCTTTCTCTATCCTTTAAATAAAAATATTACCGACAAAATTTATAAGTGAACCCAACAAAATTGCGGTTGTGAATGTTGAAATTCCGATTATAATGGCAACTTTTGCATTAAATTCTCTCGCAATTACACCAAGAACGGAAACACAGGGGATATATAAAAGCGCTACAATGCAACCGACAAATAATTGCAAAGAGTTTAAGTCCATTTCAAGAAGTGGCGCGACTGCCATTTCACGTCTGATTACACCTAAAAGTAGGAAAAGTGAAGCTTCTTTCGGAAGCCCTAACATTCCCGAAACTACAGGCTCTATAAAGTTTGCAAAACCTGTTAAAATGCCCGCTTCGACAAAAACTGCCGCAACGACAACAGCAACAAGCATAGGTCCTTCCGCTTCAAGCAAGAAGCCTTTTAGCCTAATCATCAGCTTTTTGCCATAAGCTTTTTTCTCAGGAATTAATAGGTTTGGAACTTCGATTATTATAGGGTCAACTTTACCTTTTAAAATTTTACCTGTAACAAGCCCCACAAGGGCGATTACGATAAATGAAATCAAAAACACGCCCAAAAGCATGAGGAAAGATTGTTCGCCCAAAAGTCCAATCAAAGCGCCGGACTGAGAAATACAAGGAACTGCAAAACAAACCATAGTCGTGATTATAATGCGTTCTTTTTGTGTTGTTGCTGTTCTTGTTCCGATGATAGATGGAACGGCACAACCATATCCCATGATAAGACTTATAAGGCTTCCTCCCTGAACGCCCATTTTTCGCATAATATTATCGAATAAAACGGCAACTCTTGGCAAAAATCCGCAATCTTCCAAAAATGTGAAAACAACATAGAAAAGTGAAACATAAGGAAGAATTAAGCCAAAAGGCCATTCAAAACCTATGACAAATATTCCGTATTCGCCTATTAATATATCATTTATCAGCTCGGGCAAACCAAAACCGCCTATAAAACCTTTGAAAAAGTCGATAATTACATTGACTATGGGAATAAACACAGCGGCCCTCAAGCCTTTACCGCCAAAAACAACGATTGCCAGTGCAGAAATCATGATCAAAAGTGCAATGGGTATTCCGGAGAATGGCTTGACCATATTTTCACCTAGTCTATCTATGAACGTGGGTGTTTCTTTAATATTTTTTATACACTTTTTGCTAATTTCCTCCGACTTTTCCCAAATCTCTTTTGCAGTTTTCGGAGCATTAGCGCTGTCAGATTTACAATTTTGGCAGTTTGAGCAAGTTCCTTTTTCAGGGTTTGTAGCCTCAATTATTGTTTTTTTGAGTTCTTCCAGTCCCAATCCTTTGACTGCGACTGTTTCGATTACAGGAGCACCAAGCTCTCGGCTTAAAACTTTACTTGAAATTTTAATGCCTTTTCGCTCTGCTATATCCATTAAATTTAATGAAAATATAACAGGAATATCAAACTGCATAAGTTCGAAAGCTAGGTTTAAATTTCTAGTCAAGTTAGTGGCATCTAACACACAGATAG
>CAYJLH010000024.1:0-33951 GCA_964370925.1 uncultured Oscillospiraceae bacterium
TCGGCGACGGAAAAGAAAATCACAATCTAAGATATACGCAAATGCGTGGGCTGGCAAAGGTGAAAATGCAGCTGACGCTTACTTTTGCGTGCATGAATTTATTAAAGCTTACGAGATTCAAGAAAAGGAGAGGAATGCTCCCAAAAGGACGCTCATCTTTCTTGGTTTTGCAGCTTATTTTGAATTTAATACCACAAAAAAGAGCCTACACCTATGTGTAAGCCCTCTTTTGTCTGCAAACTGAAGGTGCAAAAATTTTTGCACCTTGTTTTTGAATGTAGAAAATATATTATTTTACTAAATTTTCGAATTTTTTTGGTGTAGGGACATAAAATTCAAGTGCTTGCTTGGTGACAGGGTGGGTCAATTCAAGCTTTCCAGCGTGCAAACAGAGACGTTTTAGTGGGTTAGTTTCAGCGCCGTATTTTTTGTCACCGACTACAGGGTGCTCCATTTCGCTCATATGGACACGAATTTGATTTTTTCTACCTGTTTCCAGCTTGATTTCAAGCAAAGAATAATTCATATTCTGTTTGAGCACAGAGTAATATGTGACGGCTCTAAGTCCGTCTTGACCAAATTTGTCGGAATAAACCACGTGGGTTTTTGTCTCACGAAGATAGGAGCAAATCCTGTCTTTCTGTTTCTCAACACAACCCTCGACAACCGCCGTATAACCGCGGTGGCTTACCAAATCATCCCAGTCGTCTTGCAGTGCATTTTTCATCTCCTCAGTTTTTGCGAAAAGTACAATGCCAGAGGTGTCACGGTCTAATCTGTGTACTATGAAAACTCTGCCACCGGTTTTAGCTCTGACATAATCTGTAACTAAACGGTAGGCAGTTTCGTTCTTTTCCTTGTCGGAAGCAATCGTGAGAAGCCCCTCGGGTTTGTTGATAACGATAATATCATCGTCCTCAAAAATGATATTCAGCCTTGGGTCTGCGATTGTATTTTTAACTCTATCCTCGCCGACTGTGACTAAATCACCATCGCTGAGGGCAAAGTCAAACTGCTTTTGAACCACTCCGTTAACCGCTACATCCCCACGAGAGAGCATAGATTTTATGTTGTTCCTCGATTTTCCTTTGACGTTTGAAAGCAATAACTCCATGAGTTTATCGCCGTCGGTTGCTGTGATTTTTACCTTAATATTTCTATCCATTATGCTCTCTTTCGTTTATAAATCAGTTGGTTTTATATAGTTTTTAATACTTTTAATGCTTTTTCTGCTGTTTCGTCCAGCATGTCTTTTGTGTGAGAATATGACACGAACATAGCCTCAAATTGAGCCGGTGCAAGTGCAATTCCCTCTTCCATCATTCCGCCGAAGTACTTAGCATATTTTACAGTATCACTACCCTTTGCGTCAACAAATTTCGTAACAGGAGTTGGTACAAAAAATGGGCATACAAGTGACTCAATTCTGTTCAATGTGACCTCAGCTCCACTTTCGGTCGCAGATTTTACAAGTTTTTCGGCTAAGTAAGCGCCGTTTTCGCCTATTTGTGTATACACATTTGGATTTGCTTTCAAATATCCAATTTGAGCAAGTCCAGCCGCCATTGCAACGGGATTTCCCGAAAGTGTTCCCGCTTGGTAAACAGGACCGCAAGGAGCAACATTTTCCATGATTTCACGGCTTGCACAATATGCACCGACGGGCATACCGCCTCCGATAATTTTTCCGAAAGTTACTATATCCGCTTTGACATTGTAATATGCTTGCGCTCCACCTAGGCAAAGTCTGAAACCTGTGATAACTTCGTCAAATATTAGTAAAGCTCCGCTTTTGTCACAAATTTCACGAAGTCCGCTCAAAAATGTGCTATCAGGGCAGACAACACCCATATTAGCGGCTACAGGTTCGACAATAATTGCAGCAATTTTACCCTCATTTGCCGAAATTAGCTCTTTTACACTGTCTAAATCGTTGAATTGTGCGGTGAGTGTGTGCTTTGCTATGTCCTCGGGGACACCAGCCGAGCTTGGGTGACCGCCAGCAAGCGCAGAAGAGCCAGCATTTACTAAAAGGCTGTCGCTGTGCCCGTGGTAGCAACCCTCAAATTTTATGAGTTTGTCACGTCCTGTGACACCTCGTGCAAGGCGAATTGCACTCATAACCGCTTCAGTTCCAGAGTTTACCATGCGAACCATTTCGATGTTGGGGACACACTCTGTAATGAGTTCCGCAATTTCAACTTCACGCTCAGTCGGTGCGCCAAAAGATAGTCCGTCGACTATTGCTTTTTCAACTGCTTCTCGGATTGCTGGGTGATTATGACCTAAAATCATAGGTCCCCATGAGCAAACATAATCTATATATTTTCTGCCCTCCTCGTCCCAGATAAAAGCACCATCGGCTTTTTTGATGAAACGAGGTGACATGTTGACCGCTCTGTACGCACGAACAGGCGAATTAACTCCACCTGGCATTACTTTTTGCGCTCTTTCGAATAACATTTCTGACTTAGTCATTAACCAATATCTCCCTTTTTCATAGCGTTAGCAAGTTCTTTTGCAAAATATGTGATGAGCATATCCGCACCAGCTCTGTAAATTGAAACTGCACTTTCACACATAATTTTATATTCGTCGACTAGCCCAGCCGCCGCACTCGCTTTAATCATGGCATATTCGCCTGAAACGGAGTATGCGCAAAGAGGCTTGTCGAAAGTGTCTTTACACTCTCTGATAATATCGAGGTAAGAAAGTGCCGGTTTTACCATCAAAATATCTGCGCCTTGTTCAACGTCGAGCTTTGACTCATAAAGCGCTTCAATTCTGTTGTGATAATCCATTTGATATGCGCGTCTGTCGCCAAAAGAGGGCGCAGAACCAGCTGCCTCACGGAATGGACCGTAGAAAGCCGAGGCATATTTTGCAGAATATGACATAATCGGTGTGTTTGTGAAATTCTCGGCATCGAGAGCATCACGCAAAGCTAAAATTCTACCGTCCATCATGTCAGACGGTGCGACCATGTCAGCGCCTGCCCTAGCGTGGGACAGTGCAACATTTTGTAAAAGCTCCAAAGTGGAGTCGTTATCAACTGCGTTATTTATGATTTTTCCGCAATGTCCATGGTCAGTGTATTCACACATGCAGACATCTGTTATCACATAAAAATCAGGATATTTCGCTTTTATTTGACGGATTGCTTCCTGAACAATTCCGTTTTCGGCAAATCCAGACGAGCCAATGCAGTCTTTTTCGGCAGGAATTCCAAATAAAATACAACTCAAAACTCCGTTTGAAATACACTCCTCGACAGCTTCGCTCAAAGTGTCCAAGCCATAGCGGAACTGACCATCCAGTGAGGAAATTGGCGTTTTTCCCTTGAGTAGCTCATCGACAAAAATTGGATAAATCAGGCTGTCTTTGGAAAGTCTGGTTTCCCTTGTCATACGTCTGACGGCATCATTAGTACGAAGCCTACGTGGCCTGTTAATCATATCCATTACACTTCACCTATGCTTTCCTTTATAAGTTCAAGCAATGCATCAATTGTCGCTTTTTTTGCAATTTTAGTCTTAATTCCGTATTTTTGAGCCTCTTCGGCGGTTTGTTTTCCGATGCAAAAACCTGTGACATTTTCGAAAGGAGCGTCCTCTCCAACAGAGTTGACGAAACCTTTTACGGTTGAAGCCGAGGTGAAAGTTGAGCACATAATTTCGCCGTTGTCTATTTTTTCACGCAATTCACTTGAAAACTCATTTTCATAAACGGTTTTATAAACCGCTATATCATCAAATTCGACATTTCTCGCTGAAAGTGCTTTTGTAAGTTCGGCTGAGCCAATTTCCGCGCGCAAAATCAAAACTTTCCCGCTTGCTCTCGGTGCTAGTTCTTTTCCAAGATGTTCCGCATCAAAAACTTCGGGGATAAGGTCGGCAGTTAAGCCATAAACTTTCATGGCTTTTGCTGTGCCTGTTCCTATTACTGCGAGTTTGACATTTGCAAGTGCCCTCGCATCTTTGCCCATCTTTTTGAGGGTGTTCCACATGCAGTCAACACCGGCAGGACTTGTGAAGCAAAGCCACTCATATGCTGAAATATTTGTAAGCGCATTTTCCATTTCAGGGCAAGGCGAGATTGGAACAGTTTCGATGCATGGGTATTCTGTAATATCCGCACCCAGCGCAGAAAGTCTTGCAGAAAGCGTTCCTGAGCGCTCTTTAGGGCGAGTTACTAAAATATTCGTGCCAAGTAGAGGCTGTTTTTCAAACCAACAAAAACCGTCTGAAAGTGTACAGACTTTTCCGACTATGATTATAGCAGGACTTTTAATTTTTGCCTCAGCCGCTTTTTCGGGTAATGTGTCTAGTGTTGCGATGACACGTCTTTGTTTTGGGGTTGTGCCACGCTCTACCATAGCCGCCGGCATGGTTTTGTCCATTCCTGCATCAAGCAAGCCTTTTACGATTTTTGGCATAGCAGAAACACCCATCAAAAAGACCAAAGTTCCGCCTGTGCGTTTTAGTGCATCAAAGTCGATTTGAAGTTCTTTGCCCTCTCTCGCATGGCCTGTGATGATGTGTACAGAAGAGCAAAAGTCACGGTGAGTAACAGGAATTCCAGCGTAAGACGGAGCTGAAATTGCACTAGTTATTCCAGGGACAACTTCAAAAGGAACATTGTTATCACGCAAAAGCTCAAGCTCCTCGCCGCCTCTGCCGAAAACAAATGGGTCGCCGCCTTTTAGGCGAACAACATTTTTGCCCTCTAGGGCTTTATCTAATAGTATGCGATTGATTTCATCCTGTGGGACTTTGTGATTTGCCGATTCTTTGCCGACGTCAATGCACTCCGCATTTTCGGGAATCATCGCCAAAATCCTCTCGCCGACAAGTCTGTCATAAACGACGACTTCCGCATTCATGAGTGACTCAAAGCCTTTTATCGTAAATAGTCCGGGATCTCCAGGACCTGCACCAACCAGAATTACCTTACCTGCCATAGCCTTACCCTCCAATAAGCATCATTTCGCCAAGCTTTTCACCCAGCAATTTTGCGTCTTTTATTTCGCCTGTAATTTCAGATTTATTTCCGTCGACGTCCATGCCACGAAGCCACAGCTTTCCGTCTTTGATAATGGCATGAGCCGCAACAGGCGAAGAACAACCACCGTCGAGCTTTTCGACAAATGCCCTCTCGGCTGTTATGCAAATAGTTGCGTTTTCATCACGGAAATTGTCTAGGAAAAATGCATCAAATCCAGCTCTCGTCTGTACGGCAATAATTCCTTGCCCTGCGGATGGGAGCATTTCTTCGGGTTCAAAATAGCGACTAATTCGACCCTCAAGCCCAAGTCGAGTAAGTCCCGCAGATGCCAAAATCAGCGCCGAATATTCGCCGCTGTCGAGTTTATTTAATCTTGTCAAAACATTTCCGCGGACAGGTTTTACTGTCGCTTCGGGATAAAGTTTTTTAAGCTGAATTTCACGCCTTTTACTTGCACAACCTATGGGCAGAGAAAAATCAATCTCGCTTTTGCCCTCGGGCAACACCAAAACGTCACGTGGGTCTTCACGTTTTGAGAATGCGACAAAAGGCAATTTTTCATTTTCGCCCATGGGTAAATCTTTAGAGCTGTGGACAGTGATGTCCGCTCTTCCGTCGGAAAGTGCGGCATCAAGTTCTTTTACGAAAAGACCTTTACCGCCAACTTTATCAAGGGTTCTATCCAAAATGATATCCCCTGTTGTTTTCATTGTGACAAGCTCTATTTCAAGCTCGGGATGATTATTTTTAATGCAGTCAATCACCATTTCAGACTGTACAACAGCCAGTCGGCTTTCACGACTTCCAACTAAAATTTTCACTAACATTCCTCCAAAACACGTCGAATTTCTTTTGCTACACGTGCTGTTTTGTGGTGGTCTAAACCGTCAGAAACAAGTCCAGCCACCATATTTTCATGTACGCAAACCGCTGGGAAAAAGAAGTCACATTCCTCACGGCTATCGGAAACACTGACGGGGATATTTTTCTCTTTGCAAAGCAGCCCGATTTTGTGATTTACTTCACGATTATTTGTTGCAGTCACACAGAGAAAAATTCCGTCTAAATCACTTTCTAAAAACTCACGGTGAACTTCATTAACACCGTCAGTTAAGCTCCCGTTTGGGTCAACAAGCGTTACATTCGCGCCAAAATCACGCAAAACTCCTGCTCTTCGTGAGCCGATTTTTCCACCGCCAACCACCAAAACTTTTTTATTACTTATGTCAAAAAACATAGGAAAACGCAAATTATTCATCGTGTTCTCGACCTTATCCCATTTGCACAAGTTTTGATATCCTGAGGATTAATCGAGCCGGCAAGTCCGCTGGTTACAAGGTCAACAGTTGTAGCAGCAACTGTTTCCGCGAGTTCGTCACGGTCAACATTTTCACGCATGTGGGCAATAACTCGCTCGATAACCGCCTCTTTTAAATCTTCAATCGCCGGCATACATTTTCTGTAGTTTCTCCAGCGGTAATATCTGTGCATATATTCATAAACTATTTCGTAAACTCTGTCTTTAACATCGTCGTCAAATCCAGAATGATCACCCAAATTATCCACGTTGAAAACACGACACATGTCGGCGGTTTCGGGTTCTATATCACGTGGGATTGCGAGGTCAACCATGGCTTTTGGGAGCTTTTTAACGGATTTTAGCTCATCAATTGCCACTGTATAATGTGGGCTAGTTGTCGCAGAAACGACCAAATCTACGCCGTCAATAACAGCATATCTATCGTCATACGAAACAACTTTACATCCAAGAGGTACGACGGTTTCGCCGTGGCGATATGACCTCAAAGTAACGGTTACATCACAGCCGCTATCGACCAAAAGTCCAGCGGTTAATCTGCCCATTTCGCCGTTTCCGATGACTACAGCAGTTTTTCCCTTAAGCTCACCGAAGAAATTTTTAAGAGCAGAAACAGCGCTGTGTGCCGCCGAAGTTTTAACACCTTTAAGGCACATTTCGCTTTTAACTGTCTTGCCACAGGAAGAGGCATTTCTGAATAATGTTTCAAGTTCTGCGTCAATCGCCTGTGCTTCTCTAGCGATTGCCGATGCAGTTTTAACCTGAGTTAAAATTTGATCCTCGCCCAAAATTTGAGATTGCAAACCGCTTGCAACTTCCATAAGATGCCTTGTGCAATCCGCGCCACGTCTTGTGACAAATGCTTCGGCAAATTGCTCATAGTCAATCTCTGCCGCTTGACATAGGATTTGTCCGGGGTTCAAGCCCTTTTGACATGACAAATAAATCTCAGTTCTGTTGCAAGTTGAAAGCAAAACTGTTCCATAAACACCGTCATATTTTGCGATTTTTCGGACAATATCGAGAACTCCGCTCCTCGTAAAAGATAGCTTTTCACGCAGTGAAATATCCGCTTTATTATAGTCAAGACCACTCATCATGTTAGCCATAATTTTCTCCTAAATCTTTGGGCTTTCAAAATTCGCAAACAATTAAAACTGCGAATTTTGAAAGTCTTAGTCTATGGTAATTTGTGCAGTTATCTTTTAACAACTACAACAGAAAAATATCCGCTACCCTCGGGCATGTCCTCGAATTTATGGAAAACTCTCTCGCCTTCCATGCCACAGTTTTCGACCATGGAAGCATTTTTAAGTAGGTCTTTTTCGGCTAATTTTTCTTTTAGCACTGTGATATCTTTTCCGGCTTTCATGAAGATGTAGTTTGTGTCTACAGATAGGCAGTCCTCTATGTCCTTGTGTGATGCAGGGACTATCATGAGTCTGTCGCTTCTCTCGCAAAGTGATGTTCCAAGTCTTGCCGCAACAGCGCAAAAAGAAGTTACACCGGGGACAAGTCTTGCGTCGTATCCGTTCTTAACCATGCGCTCGTGAATGTACATATAAGTCGAATAAACGGTTGGGTCACCCAATGTGATGAACACAACATTTTTGCCCTCGTCAAGAAGTTTTGAAAGCTGTGTGGCAATATCATCATAAGCGTTGTTAAGTATATTTTCATCTCTAACCATAGGAGTTGGGCAGAACAAAAGTTCTTTGTCTGTCACGTGTTCTTTGACAATATTGAGGGCAGTTTTTTCTCCACTCCCCTTGTCAGGAACAGCTATAATATCGGCCTCGCGCATTAGGCGAACCGCTTTTAGTGTTAGAAGTTCGGGGTCTCCTGGGCCAACACCCAGTCCAAATAAAATTCCTTTTGACATTCCTATTATTCTCCTTGTTCTACTATTTGAGCATGTTTTACAAATATTTTATGAATTTCGGGATTTTCTCCCAATCCTTCTAAAATGCAACTTACATTGTAGCCTTTTTCTTCTAAAAGTGTTTTCCAGCTGTCCTCTTCGTCGCCGGCAAGGTCATTTTTTGCATGGTCGCCAGCAACTATCATAAATGGCAGGAGGATTACGTTTTTAACTGTTTTTCTCTCTTCCATTCTGCGAATAACTTCGTACAAAGCGGGGTAGCCCTCGACTGTTCCGATGTGAATGTCATCACGTCCGATGTCACGCAAAACGTATTCAATCATCGCATAAACAGCGTTTGCGTGGTGCTCTGTTCCGTGTCCCATGTAGGCGATAGAGGTGTCGTCTTTTTTCTCAGGAAGTCTTGTCAAAATGGCTTTAACCACTTCGTGATAGTCTGAAATCTCAGTCAAAAGTGGAGCGCCCATGGCGATTTTTTCGAACTTTTCACCGTAAGGCATAGCCAAGCTACATAGCTTGTCATACTCCTCGCCGTTTAACACGTGTGTGGGCTGTATGACAATATCGGTGTAACCATCGGCGCATAGTTTTTCGAGTGCCTCGGCGACGTTTGGTATAATAATTCCGTCGCGCTCACGGAGTTTTTTCATAATCATATTGCTGGTGAAAGCACGAACCAAAGTTCTATCGGGAAAAGCCGCATCTAAAGATTTTTCGATTGCGACTATATTTTTTTCTAAAGTATCGTGAAAACTTGTGCCGAATGATACGGCGAGTAATGCCTTTTTCATTTTTCTCTCCATCTAACTTTATTTTATAATGAGTGCAGTTCACGGTGCGTTGCAAGGGATTGCGGTTACCTACTCTCTGGCGTCGTTTGATGCGGTATATATCAGCGCATTGCAAATCGCCGCAGCGATATTACTACCGCCTTTTCTACCCATGGCAACGATAAATTCGCAGTTAGTTTCCGCCAAAAGCTCTTTTGATTCGCAAACATTTACAAAGCCGACAGGCGCTCCAATTATCAAAGTTGGATTGAACTTTCCAGCTTCGATTAGCTCACAAGCTTTAACCAGTGCTGTTGGGGCATTTCCAATCGCAAGTATTACATTACCCTCGATTTTTGCCGCACGTTCCATAGAAACTGTCGCGCGTGTTTCTCCACGTTCCTTGGCTTCTTTCGCAACATCTTCATCAGCGATATAGCAAACAGCAGAACCGCCAAATCGCTCGATAACCTTTTTGTTAACTCCAGCCTTTGCCATGTTTGTGTCGGTGACGATTGTGACACCCTCCTTGATGGCTTTTATGGCATTTGCAATCGCATTTTCAGAGAACTTAAGGTTGTTCATGTATTCAAAATCTGCTGAAGTGTGTATGCAACGCTTAACAATAGGAAGTTGCTCAGCTGTAAAATTATGTGGAGGCATCTCGCTCTCAATAATTTCCATGCTACGTTTTTCGATTTCAGCAGGTGCTACTCTTTTTAACTCAACTTTAGCCATTACATGCCTCCGTTTAATATTTCATAAATTTTGTCCATATCAAGTGATTTTCTAAGCCCGTCGGCAAGTTTGTCGTATTGACGATTTGCATATTCTTCCCAGTCGATTACAGCAAGCTCACGTGTTAGACCTTTTGATTCAAGCAAGCAATTTATAAGTGCCGCAGAAGTTTCGCCCTTGTCGAATATTCCGTGAATATAGCATCCAAAGACATTTCCTTTTGCCATGCCATCTTGCTTTTCGTCGCCGTTTTGGTCAGTCATGGTTAAAGAAGATTGCGAAAGTCTTTCGGTCTCGCCCATATGGATTTCATAGCCGATAAACTCAGTACCTGTCATTTTTTCAAAAATTCCCTCAGTTTTTAGGATTTTACCCTTAACTTGAGTTCTTGTTTTTTCACCGAAAAATACAGTTTTTCCCTCTAGCAAGCCAAGTCCTCGCAAAGTTCCGCCACCCTCGACACCGTCGGGGTCGCTAACCTCTTCGCCTAGCATTTGATATCCACCGCAAATTCCGATAACTGCACCGCCATTTGAAGCGTGGCGGAGGATTTTATTTTCCATTCCGCTTTCACGAAGCCAAAGCAAATCGCTCATGGTGTTTTTTGTGCCTGGTAGGATAATTAGGTCGGGATTTCCGAGGTCTTTGGGGTCTTTGACATAACGCAAACTCACCTCGTCATAACGCTCTAATGGGTTGAAGTCGGTGAAGTTTGAAAGACGTGGAAGCCTGATAACTGCAATATCTAAAAGTCCGATTTTTTGGTTTTTCTCGATGCGAGTTGACAAGGAATCCTCGTCGTCAATGTCGACATCTATCATTGGAACAACGCCCAAAACTGGTTTTTCGGTCATCTTTTCGAGTGGCTCAAGACCCGGTCTTAAGATTTCAACATCACAACGGAATTTATTGATAATCAAGCCTTTTATGTGGTCTTGTTCCTCTGGCTCAAGGAGTTTGACAGTGCCATAAAGTGAAGCAAAAACACCACCACGGTCAATGTCACCAGCGAGCAAAACGGGTGTTTTTGTCATCATGGCAAGTCCCATATTTACAAAATCATCCTCGCGTAAATTGATTTCAGCTGGAGAGCCAGCGCCCTCGATTACGATAATATCATACTCCTCGCTCAATCTGTTGAACGAATTTTTAACATCGTCAATAAGGCAATTCTTGTATTTATAATACTCGCTTGCGCTCATAGTTCCTCGTGGTACACCGTGGACGATAACCTGTGAGCCTGTGTCGCCTGTTGGTTTTAAAAGAACGGGATTCATGTCCGCTGTTGGCTTAACACCAGCGGCTTGAGCTTGGACGACTTGCGCCCTGCCCATCTCCAAACCGTCCTCGGTTATGGCTGAATTCAGAGCCATATTTTGGGATTTGAAAGGGGCGACTTTATAACCATCTTGTGCAAAAATTCTGCAAAGTCCTGCGCAAAGTATGCTTTTACCCGCATTTGAAGCGGTGCCCTGTACCATAATGGATTTAGCCATTTTTCAAAACCTCCTCCATCACCGCAACGCATTTTTCATTTTCCTCGGCAGTGCGAACGGCAATTCGATAATATTCATTCGATAGACTTCTATAGTTTCCACAGGAGCGAATGAGGACTCCTTTTTCAACCATTTTTTCACGTAAATCACTCACACCATCGGCGCGGAAAAGCAGATAATTTGCTTGCCCATCCCAAACGGTTAGACCAATTTTTCTCATTTTTTCAATAAGCTTCGGACGTTCAGTTTGTATTAACTCACGTCCCCTGTCCGCCCATTCGGTGCTGTCACAAGCGGCGACGGCGGAAGCTTGGGCGACTGTTGAAACGCTCCAAGGTTGACCGCATTTGGAGATTTCATCCATCAGGCTTTGATTGGAGCAAAGCGCATAGCCAAACCTCAACCCCGGCATACCAAAACTTTTTGTGAATGCACGAAGCAGAACCACATTTGGATTGTTATTTATAATGTATGAAAAACCGCTTGTGTCGTCACAAAGCTCCAAAAAGCACTCGTCTAAGACAAAAATGATATTATTTTCATTACATTTTTTCGCAATTTTTTCGACTAAATTCCGGTCTATAAGTCTGCCTGTGGGATTGTTCGGAGTGCAGAGAAAAATTATATCCACATCGGGAGTTAGCTTTTCGAGATAATCCTCACCAAGGACAAAATTTTTCTCAGGGTCAAGAGTGTGTATTAAAATCTCACAATCTAAAAGACTCAATGCCTCTTCATATTCGGCAAAAGTAGGCGCATTTATAATCGCTTTTTTAGGCCTTTTTGCAAGGCACAGTTTGAAAATTATATCAGCTGCACCGTTTCCACAGATGATATTTTCAAAAGAAACTCCATCACGCTCAGCAATTTTCGAGCGAATTTCACGACAAAAAGGGTCAGGATAGTGTACCGCCTCTTCGATTGCATCGCTCGCCGCTTTTTTTACAGCAGTTGGAATTCCGAGAGGGTTAATATTTGCGGAAAAATCCAAAACTTTTCCGTAAGTTCGGATATCACCACCGTGAACATAATGTTTCAAATTGCTTACCCTCCAAATATCATAATGATTACTATTGGTATCATGGCGACAAACGCAGAAGCATACATTAGTTTATTAACTCTTGCAATGTCTAAATAAGAAACAGCTCTATCGTTGTCTCCTATTGTTGGTTTTTTAACCAGTTTTCCGAAGTAGAAATTATCACCGGCGAGTTGGATATGAAGCGCCCCAGCTGCCGCGGCTTCCGTGTGTGCGGAGTTTGGCGACTTGTGGTTGTTTCTATCACGTAGGTAAATTCTGAATGCATTTTTAGCATCGAGCTTTACAAACTTTGCGCTCAAACTCATGATAAGACCGCCAAGTCTTGAGGGAAAAAAATTTAAAATATCATCAAAAATTGCTGAAACTCTCCCAAAATACATGTATTTATCATTTTTATAGCCTACCATAGAGTCCATGGTGTTCGCCGCTTTGTAAAACATTCCAAGTGGTGCACCGCCAATTGCCATAAAAATCATGGGGGCAAGAACACCGTCAGAGTAGTTTTCAGCAACGGTTTCGACAGCTGCTTTTGCAACTCCAGACTCGTCAAGCTCCTTGGTATCTCTGCCGACAATCATAGAAACTGCTTTTCTCGCACCCTCTAAATTTCCTTTTTTAAGCTGAGTGTAAACTTTCATGCTCTCGTCTTTTAAGGCTTTTGTAGCCAAAAGTTGGTAGCAAATGAACGCTTCAACAGCAAAAGCGAGGTAATGATGAATTTCCGCACAGACATAGATTATACCATATGTAATTGCGGTCGGAACAGCAAGTGTTATAATCGTAAACACAAGCCCAGCCCAAAGCTCACCATTTGGAGTTCTTGGGAAGTTATTCCGCAGAACTTTTTCGAGCTTTGAAATCAGCGCGCCGATAAATCGCACGGGGTGCAACATAAATCGTGGGTCGCCTATCAGTAAATCAAGTAAAAATCCAAGGCACAATGCCCCTAAATGGTTTATCATTTCATTCATCCTTTAAAATGAACGGAACACCGCTCATAATTCTTATAACTCTAGTGGCTTTCGTCGCAAGAAAGGTGCTGACTCTGCCGACTTTTTCTCTCCAAATTCGTTCATTCTTGTCAAGAGGTACAACTCCGCAGCCGACCTCGGCGCAAGTTATAACAATATTTGGATTTTTGCCCAGTAAAATTTCAAGTTTCTCGACAGTGCTATCATCATTTTTCAGCCATTCATCGAGACTGAGAAAAATGTCTGATTTTTCGGCATTTTCGATGTCGGTGCAAGCACCTCTACCCCTGTCAAAAACTCGCATGGCATATTCACTTTTGCCCTGATATTTTCCACCGATTATAAGTGTCATACCATCGCTCGCTTTCAAAATTTTACCGCAAATGTGTGTTTCAATTCCACAGACAACTTCGAAAGTGCTATCTGCTAAACCGGCGGCAAATGTGTTTAGTTTTCCCAGATTTTCTAGTAAATCCTCGGTTTCTTCGCCGTAATTTACCCCATCTGTGAAAATATCATTTGCTACTATGACAAAGGTTTCTGCACTTTGGTGTAGTAGCTCAAGCCCTTTACAGACTCTTGAAAAAGCACTTTCCCTATCATCACCATACCATTCGTTCATGAACAGGTTTGTCAAATCCTCAAGCAAAACACAGTCGCCAAAGTTTGAAATTTCCTCTAAATTTGTGTGACATTCTAAAGTTTCAAAACCCTTATTTTTACGCATTTCACGGTGTTTTTCAACTCTTTTTTGCCCCTCATCGTCCCAAACTCGCATGGTTGCGATATATGTACGATTTTTCAAATTGGAGTTATTTATAATAGTTTCGGCAAAAAGTGACTTTCCACTTCCTGAACCGCCAATTACAAAATATGTCATACTAATGGGACGTAGGCATCTATTGAGATGTCCTCAAAGGTGCTCATTTCCTTGTAAACAGCCACACCCATGTCAATAATCGGCATAGCCGCCACTGCTCCTGTTCCCTCGCCTAATCTCATGCCAGCGTACAAAAATGGCTTCAATCCCAATGCTTTTTCAATTACGATATTGCCAGCCGGCTCGCTTGAAGCATGGCTTGCTATCATGTAATCGACAGAAATTGGGCAAAGATTTTTTGCACAAAGCCCAGCGACAGAAGAGATAAAACCGTCAACCAAAATAGGAATTCTGTAAATAGCACCGCCGATGAAAACTCCGCAAAGCCCAGCTAAATCAAGACCACCGACCTTAGATAAAACGTCGATTGCATCATTTTTGTCAGGCTTGTTAATAGCAATTCCACGCTCAATTGCATTAATTTTCCTCGCTAGACCCTCGCTTGAAAGTCCGGCGCCCCTGCCTGTGACTTCCGCCACGGGCATGTCCATAATTACAGAAATCACAGCCGAAGAAGTGGTAGTATTTGCTATTCCCATTTCGCCAGTAGCTATCAAATTTACACCGTTTTCGGACAATTCTCGAACAATATCGATGCCAACCATTATAGCTTTTTCTGCTTCATCACGTGTCATAGCAGGGCCTTGTGTGAAATCGTCTGTACACATTTTCACACATCTTTGACGAACTTTTTCGCCCTTGATTTCGGTTGCACAGCCAATGTTCACAGGAATAACTTCCGCATTTGCGAGCCTTGCCATACGGCAAACACTGGTTGCACCTGTTGACATATTTTCGGAAACAACAGCTGTGACGCTCATGGGTGACTGTGAAACACCCTGAGCCGCAACGCCGTTGTCAGCACACATAACGACTATGGCTTTTTTCGAGATATCTATATTAGATGTGCCAGTCATTCCCGAAATTTTTACAACTGCTTCCTCCAAAAGTCCGAGACTTCCGAGCGGTTTTGCAATCGTACTCCATCTATGCAGGGCGGATTCCATCGCTTTTTCGTCAATAGGAACCGCTTTTTGTATCAATTCGTTTAGTTCCATTTTACTTATGTCCTCCGTAAAGTTCGCAGGTTTTTAAATAGTTTTTGCACACTGTCGGGCAAGCCGAAAAGTGAAAATGCGGAAAGCCTGCGTATAAACTTTCGCTCATATGTGCACAGCTCCAAGCTCGGTTTGACAGCGGTTTTTCTGCGCTGAAATCTTCGCCGTTACTCGTGCTGTCCCAGTAGTGAAACTCGTGCGCCGGCATTGTGAAACCTTCGCCACCGAGCAAACCATTTTTGTTTGACTTCATTGTTATGTATCCAAAACGCTGTAGCCTGTCTGTTTTAAAAGTTTTGGCTTTTATCGCCCCGACCATATTATAAACCGCTCCGTCAGCGCCCTCCATCTCCTCGTGCAGATACATAAATCCACCGCATTCGGCTATGGTTGGAAGCCCTTTTTTAATAGCAGTTTTGAGGCTTTCAAGCATGGTTTTATTTTCAGAAAGTTTTTTGGAATATACCTCAGGGTAACCTCCGCCGAGGTAAAGTCCGCTCACATCATCTGGAATTTTTTCATCATTAAGAGGTGAAAATTCTACAATTTCAGCACCCAGTTTCTCCATTAAATCAAGGCTGTCAGCATAGTAAAAACAGAAAGCCTTATCTTTAGCAACTGCAATTTTGACTTTTTTCTCTAGTGGCTCCGGCAATATTTGCGTTGGAACTTCAAGCTCGGGTGCAGTTTTTGAAAGTTCTAAAAGTCCGTCTAAATCCACGTGTTTTGTGACCAATTCGCCGATTTTTGCAACTTTTTCTTTCAAATTAGAAACTTCCGCAGCTGTGACCAAACCTAAGTGTCGGCTTTCTAAAGTTGCTTCGGGGCAGTTTGGCAAAAATCCGTAGACTTTAACACCGCATTCGCTCTCGATTGTCTCTTTAAGCCTTGGATACATCATCGGTGAAATGCGATTTAAGATGACACCGCGAATTTTGCTATCCTTACGGAAATTTACAAAACCATTTATCAAAGCCGCAACAGAAAGCGCCCTTCCGCGGGCATCGACAATCAAAACTGATGGGGTTTGAGTCTCACAAGCGAGGTCAAAAGCGCTGGCTTTGTCGCTCATTGCGATGCCGTCATAATAACCCATAACACCCTCAATAATGGAAATTGTTCCTTTTGCGCCGTTTTCGTTTAGCAACTGTTTTGATACATCACTACCCATAAAAAACAGATCTAAATTCCTCGACATTGCGCCGATAATTTCGCTGTGAAACATAGGGTCGATGTAGTCAGGTCCACATTTAAACGCAAGTGGTTTTTCGCCTTTGTCGATTAAAGCCTTTAAAATTCCGCACACTACGGTGGTTTTACCACCACCGCTGGACGGAGCGCCGAAAAGCAGTCTTTTCATATTAGGACGTGACCTCCCCTGTCAAAATCCAAACAGGGTTTTGTGCGTTCATCATGTTGTAGCTTGCAACTTTTTTAATATGTGTAACTGACATTTGTACGATATTTGGCTCTTTTATTCCAAAAAGCTCAAAACATCTCAAAGTTTCGGTTAAAGTCTCTAAAGTGATGGCGTTGATTACAAATCTGACCTGTGGATTTTTCTGCAAAGCGACATTCATAATTTCTTGCAAGTTTCCGGAAGTTCCACCCAAGAAAACTCTGTCAGGTGACGGCAAATCTACAAGTGCTTCGGGTGCGTAACCTTGAACAACAGTTAGATTTGTCAAAGAATATTTGATTTTATTTCCAACTATAAGTGCGGCGGCGTCGCTCTTTTTCTCAACAGCAAAAACACTGCCGGCAGAAACAGCCAAAGCTATTTCGACAGAGACAGAACCTGTTCCGGCGCCGACATCCCACACTGTGTGGTGGTCTTTAAGGCGAAGTTTTGAAAGGCTGACGGCTCTAACTTCTTCCTTTGTCATCGGTGCGCTACCACGAGTGAAGTGTTCGTCTCTCATGGTTGGGGTTGTATATTTTCTGATTATTGGCCTGTTGTTTTCTGTGATGACAACCGATAAAGTCGAAAAATTTTCATTTACGAGTTCAGCGGCGAGGCCTGAAACAACACGCTCGTTAGGATAAGACAAATTCTCGCCAACATGCACTTTGACGTGAGAAAGACCTCTCACACATAGCTCTTTAACGAGGTCGGAGGCGGTGTAATTTCCACCTGTTAGGGCAAAAACTTTGGAGTTTTTTTGGATTTCACCCACCAAATTATGCTCTCTTCCATGAGCAGAAACAGCAACAGCATCTTGCCAAGGCATACGAAGTCTTGCGGCAAAATAAACCATGCTGGAAATGCCGGGGATTACAGCGACTTTTTCCAAGTCAAACATTGTGTATAATCTGTTCGCACCTGAATAAAACCCAACATCGCCAGATAAAAGGACGGAAACGCAGTCACAATCGCTGTCTCTGGCTGCTTTAACAATTTCTGCTGGGCTGATTAAGACCTTGTGTGGTCTGTCTTTATAAGCTTCTAAAAGTCTTTCTGAACCAATAAGTAGTTGACTTTCTTCAATTGCATTTTTTGCCTGCATGGTCATCGTATCGGGGTTTCCCATGCCTACTCCGATTAAATACACCGTCATATCACACACTCCTTTGACAGTTTTTCTTCAATTTCTTCCATTGTAAAACCGCTCTCGACGCTAGGTCTGCCTATGATAACCACCATGCAGTTTTTGTTCTCGGCAGCTTCGATTTTATCGGCAAATCCGCCTGCGTCGCCTGTGTCTTTTGTTACCAGTATTTTTATTCCAAATTGTTCTATTGTTGCCTCGTTCATTGCCCTTGAAAAAGGGCCTTGCATACAAATTATTTGCTTTGAGGGAACTTTGCATTCAGTGCACTTTTGCAGTGAATCCATAAAGGGAAGCACTCTCGGGAAAATTCTATCTGCCAATTCCCTGTAGGAAATAAGCTCCTTGCTTCCTGTGGTTAGCAGTATATTACCCTCGGTTTTTTTAAGAAACTCCACGGCTTCGTCAGTATTCTGAACAATAATGCCATTTTCTGTTTCGCCCGATTTTCTCAAAAGTCTAAACTTAGGCAAGCCAACTTCATGCGCCGCTTCGTCGATTAGCTCAGTTACAACTCTTGCATAGGGATGAGTTGCGTCGATTACATGAGTGAAATTCTCACGCATGGTTTCAATCATATCGCCTTTCGACATTCTGCCGATTTTGACATTTTCAAAGCCCTGTAAAAGCTCTGCTCCATAGTCGGTTGCAACGCAAATTACATGCTCAATTTTCTTTTCCCTAAGACGGGTCGACAGCTCTCTGCCCTCGCCTGTCCCCGCAAAAAGTAGGACTTTCATTACTGGCCTCTTTGCATGTATCCACGAGGAGTAACCATTTTTCCGTTGATGACAGTTGTTTGGCAGTTTCCGATGAAAACTGTTGTAAACATGTCGACTTCTTCGCAGTCAACCAACTCTGAAAGTGGTAAAATTCTTGCAGTTTCGCCTGTTCTTCCGATGTTTTGAACATAGGCGCAAACAGTGTCGGCTTTTTTATATTTGAGCAAAATTTCGCAAGCTTTTTTTAGATACTCAGGTCTTGAGTGACTGCGTGGATTATATAGGCAAAGTACAAAGTCAGCGTCAGCTGCATTTGCAAGTCTTTTTTCGATTAATTCCCAAGGTGTCATGAGGTCTGACAATGAAATCAGCGCAAAATCATGAGTTAGCGGTGCGCCCAAAACAGCCGCACCACCGCATGCTGCGGTAATTCCGGGGATGACATCTATTTCAATAGGAGAAAACTCCTGAGATACTTCATATATAAGTCCAGCCATACCATAAACACCTGAGTCGCCAGAACATACAACGGCAACATTTTTGCCTTTTGTAGCGGCTTCGACTGCCATACGGCAACGGTCAACTTCTTTGCGCATACCTGTGGAAGCCATTTCTTTATGTGAAAATTCATCTTTAATAAGGTCGATATAGGCTGTGTAGCCTACGATCAAATCAGCCTCTTCAAGGGCAACCCTTGCTCTACCTGTGAGGTCGACACCAGCTCCGGGGCCTAGTCCAATTACAGTTAACTTCATATATAAAATTCCTTTTTCTAGTATTTTAGCTCAATATTTTCTATAGTAATTGCTGTTGTAACTCCGTTTTTTGCCGTTTTTCGCTCTAAAATCTCTCCGCCTGTCAGTACCGCTGAACGCTCACACACATTGTCGACACCTGTTATGGATGTGACAAACTTTGAGGGGGTGAACTCACCTTCAACGCTTAAAAGTTCATCAGACGAGTAGGTGACAAATGGTATGTCAAATTTTTCACAAAATTGCAAAATTCCGACTTCATCACTTTTTAGGTCTATACTACAAATGGTTTTCACTGCTCTGATATCAAGATTATTTCTCTCTAAACTTTCAAAAATCGCACTTTCGATTTCTTCTATACTCTTGCCACGGCGACAGCCTAAACCCAAATTTAAAAGCTTGGGTATAAGCCTTAAATGCTCGCTAGGTTCTTTATAAGCAGTGATGAAAACTTTGATTTCTCCGTTATTTTCCATTCCATTTGGCATTTCGCCAAGAATTTCAAAATCGGAAATTATATCAATTTTTTCACCTTTAAGAACCCTTGCCGAGACATCTTTTGCAAGCTCTCTATCAGAAATCGCAAGCCCTCTTTTTTTTGCCCAGACATCAATCGCAACAAGCCCGTTGACATCTGTTGCAGTTGAAATTGCCGAGGTGCCACCGAGAAAATCCGATATGCTTAAGGCAAGTTCGTTTGCGCCTCCGACATGCCCCGAAAGCAGTGGTATTATAATTTTGCCACGCTCGTCGAGGGTGATAACCGCAGGGTCGGTGAATTTATCTTTAACATATGGCGCAATCGCTCGAACTGCAATGCCACATGCCCCAATAAAAACTATGCTTTCTGCATTTTGCCAAGCGTTTTTTGCAAAATCGTCCAAGTTTTTGTAGATTTTACAGTCAAAACCTTCGGCATTTTTTTCGGATAGATAAAGCGCTCCATCAAATTCTGAGGCAAGTTTCTGTCCGAGTTTCGCACCATTTTTGGTAAATGCGATAATCTGAAGTTTAGCCATCAGTTCCGACACGGTAACCGTGGGTGAATGTTGGGTCGTAAAGTTTGCTACGCTCGTATTCGTTGCCTAAAAAGCCGCCAATAGTGATTAGTGCTGTTTTTGTGATATTGTTTTCTTTGGCAGTTTTTGCGAGTGTGCCTATAGTGCATCGGAAAGTTTTTTGGTCAGGCCATGTAGCCTTATAAACTATAGCCGCCGGTGTGTTTTCTGTGTAAACTCCGCCAGCTAAAAGCTCTTTTTGAACATCTTCTAAAAGTCCTGTTGAAAGGAAAAGAACCATTGTACATCCGTGGCTTGCCATTTTTGCAAGTGCTTCACCCTCGGGGACAGGAGTTCTGCCAGCCATGCGAGTGATGATGACAGATTGGCTGACTTCCGGTAGAGTATACTCTGAACAGAGAGCCGCAGCCGCGCCCGAAAATGAGGATACACCGGGGATGACGTCATACTCGATTTTTAGTTTGTCAAGCTCGTCCATTTGCTCACGGTGAGCACCATAGAGTGAGGGGTCGCCCGTGTGAAGTCTGACTGTCATTTTTCCCTCTTTTTCAAACTTCTCCATTACAGTTATGACATCTTCCATGGTCATTCCCGCACTGTCGTGAACCTCACATGTTACCTTTTTATATTGCAAAAGTTCGGGGTTTACAAGACTACCAGCATAGATGATGCAATCTGCTTCACCTAAAAGTTTTGCACCTCGAACTGTTATTAAATCCGTTGCTCCGGGGCCTGCTCCTACAAAATGTACCATTTTTTTGTTTACTCCCTTACGTCTTTTAAATATATTACTTGTGTAATTTTATTAGTTTGTCGACAAATTCGGTTTTGCCTAAAATGCCAAATTTATTTGAGAAAAACAGTGATTCAATTTCTACATCACCGGCACGATGAATAAGGTTTATACGTAGGTTGTCAGAAATTGACTTCATGACTTCTTCGCAGATGTTTGCGTCTATCAAAAGCTGTACGGCGGCATCGGTGGAAACACAATCGAAAATTTTTCGAACAAGTTCCGAATCACCTCCACACATAGCTGTGTGGGTGCAAATTGTTTCACGTCTTGCATCGCAGACTTTTGAGTGGGTGTTCATACAACCAGCCGAAATTTTTGCGAGTTTTCCAAAATGTCCAACTAGCAAAATACTCTCAAATCCCTCGAATACTGCACAGTCAATTGCCTCGCCTATATAATTACTGCAAATGGCTGTATTTTTTGTCGAAAGTCCGAGGACATCCCTCGAAAAATCTTCTCCGTAATTGCCAGGGGTTAGGATTATATGCTTGCTTCCTGAGGCTTTTATGGTTCGGATTTCAAGCTTTACAGACTCTATAAGTGCGGATTCACTCATGGGTCTAACTATTCCGCTAGTGCCTAAAATTGAAATTCCGCCTTCAATTCCCAGTCGTGGGTTAAATGTTCGCTTTGCGATTTTTGCGCCATCGGGTACGGATATTTTAACCAAAAATCCAAAATCTTTGCCCTCGATTAGAGGTGAAAGTGCCTCGGAAATCATACGCCTTGGTGTTGAATTAATTGCCGCTTCGCCGACATCTTGGTCAAGCCCTGAGCGAGTTACTCGCCCCACGCCCTCGCCACCATCTATGAGGATTTTGTTCTCGGGAATTTTTTCCACTCTCGAAAAAATCAAAGCTCCATCAGTGGCATCGGGGTCGTCGCCGCCGTCTTTGCAAACGGCACAAGAAGCATAATCTTCACCGAAGTTTTTTTCTAAAAGTTCGGCTTCGACAATAATTCCAGACGGGGTTTCTATGCTTATTACATCGCTCCAAGTATTCGAAATCAGCCTTTTAGCCGACCCTAAACTTGCAGCAGTTGCGCATGTTCCCGTCGTATAACCACAGCGTAAATTTTCGGTTCCGACCGCTATATAATGCGATAATTTCGCCATGACTTTCTCCGTTTCAGCTAATAAATAAAAAATGCCTCTCCTTTTCGGAGAGGCTTCATGCAAACTGTTGAAGCCCGTCTCCCCACCTTGGAATACGGTGCTGTCTGCAAAACGGGAAACCTGACTTCCGCGTGGCGGTTACAGTAGAGGTAAGACTGTGTCGGACTTTCACCGAACTTCCCCCAAGATTTGCAGTTTCTATTAATTTTTCACATTGTGATTATAACAGTTTTCTATGATTATGTAAAGTATTATATTTATATAGTCGACAAATCCCACATTTAGAACAAGTTATAGTGCAAATAATTTCACATTTGTACAAGTGAAAAACTGTAATTTACAAAATTTACCTTTGTTTATTTGTTAGCAATTTTACATTCCTTTTTGACAATCTCGTCAAGACATTCTGCAACAGCACAAACGACTGCGGCACAATTTTTTGCTTCCTTGTCAAAATATTCCTGTTTTAAATCGGCGCACATAATACTTCCAAGTTTTTGGTTAACACTTTCGATAAAGTTTGCACGAACTTCGCTCAAATTTTTGCTTTCGTGGGCGCAACTATCAATTGTCAACTGACCTATGCTTGCAACAGAGCCAGCGACAGCTCCACATAGATGCCCACAACCAACGCCACCGCCGAAGCCACCCAAAAGTTTGGAACATTCTTTCGGAATTTGCAAATTATATTCATCTATAGCCGCTAGGATAAGGGACTCTGCGCAGTTTTGATTGCCATTAGTGTGATAATCTTTTGCTCTGTCTTTCAACATAATTTTTCTCCTATTATTGTATTTGCCGACAAGGCGATTTGTTTTTTCACAGCATATTATATCTCAATTTTAAGAGGAGTGCAACCAATTGTTACAGCGTAATTTTTTGAGTGTTGCAAAATAAACAAGTGTATGGTAAAATATTACAAAAAACGGAGGTTAAAACTATGGCAAAATTATTAGGAATTTCAGGTAGCCCTATCCCAAACAGCAATACCGACAGAGCGGTTTTGAAAATTTTAGAAGAGAGCGGAGCGGAATATGAATTCGTAAAGCTCAGTAACATAAAGGTCGGTCCATGTAGGGCGTGTAAGGCTTGCGTTTCAGACAATATCTGTAAGGTGCGAGATGATTTCCAAGTGCTTGCAGAAAAAATGAAAGCTTGTGACGGCTATGTTATTGGCTGTTACACTCCATACTGTATGATTGACGCTTTTACAAAGTCACTTTTCGAGAGAATGTGGTCTATGCGTCATAACAACGCAATGAACGAGGGGAAACTATGTGTTTCTGTCGTCACTTCATTAGTCCCTGATATTGCAAAAGGCGTGCACGAGGCGATTATGCGTGAGAACATGATGGAGGGCATGATTAGTGTCGGAAACCTTACAGTGGGCGGTAATGTTCCATGCCTCACCTGTGGAAGCGGACATGTATGTAGGAAAGGAAATGTTGCAGAAATGCTAAGTGGCGACCCTGATGGCTCTAAGTTCATTGTGAAATTTGAAGAACAAGCCGAAGTTTATAATAAGGCCAAAGAGCTGGGTAAGGAATTAAAAGCAAAACTAGAAGGAAAATAGTACATAAAAAATGTGGTGAAAACAAATTTCACCACATTTTTTACTTATCTGATAGCATTTCTATAATTCTACCATAAATTTCTTCTGCATTTTGCTTGAAGTTATTCTCAATTTTAACAGAAGTTTCGACATTAGGTGTCATTAGTCTCATGTAGATAACCTCGCCAACACCGTCAGAAAGGGCAAGCTCTGCAACACAAGCGCCATTGTCGGAATTTTTATGCCCTGTGCTTATCAAAGCGTCACGTTTCATACGCTCGGCTATGGGTGCAAGCGCAACTTCTGCTTTTTTGCGGACTGTAAAAGGTATACTGGTTTCGATTGCTTCGCCGTTGCGAATACCCTTTTCGGTTATTTTAAACATGTCGCATTGTTCCTCGACATGTTCTGTGTCTATAAGCTCCGACAGGCAATCGGTGAAATCAAAATAATTAACACCCTCGTCGCACATTGCAAGTTGAGAAAGTTCATCACTTGCGATGAAATTTGGCAAACGTCGCATTATATACAAAATCAAAATCTTTAAATCCAGCTTTTCATGAATAAAACCTTGTTTTTCCATGGACAAAACCCACCACCTCATACATATACTGATATTATTGATACTCATTATAGTCGAAAAAAGCTCGCTCGTCAAATTTGTTTTTTAACATTATAGAGTTTTTTGCATAGACTGTATTGAACATCACTTTCAAAATCAAGGTCAGGAGGTTTTTTTATGGCAGATAGAGTTTTGCCGGGTCCGGTTGATAGTTGTGCTAATATAAACGAAGCCGTTTGTATCCACACGAATAAAATTTTTGATAGCTGTCGTGACAAGGATTGCATTGAAGATTTAAGGGTGTACCCAACTGCAAGTTCCCAGTGCCACATCGACTCAGCTTTTAGCGTTAGACCACGTTGCGCAGAGCTTCTCTACATCGACACAAAAATAGAGGAAATATGCTTCAACAGAGGCTATTACACAGTGGACATCACATATTTCTATAAAATCAAAGGTGAAACCCATCCGGGGAACAACCAAATCGTGGGACTTAGTGTTTTTTCAAAACGTGTCATCCTATATGGTAGTGAGGGCGATGTGAAGATTTTCAACTCCGCAATGACACCGAGAGAGAACAGAAACGCTATGCAACCTGTTGCGGTTGTTGAAGCGGTTAACCCCATTATCCTAAATCTAAAGCTTGTAGACCCCGATTGTTGTTGCTATGAGTCTGAAATCAGAGATGTGCCGAAATTTATCGTTGAGGCTATGGGCGAGGATATCGTTTTTTGCCTAGATAAAAGGCTTTTACTTGTAACTCTCGGTCAATTCTCAATTGTTCGTATGGAAAGAGAAACTCAGCTTTTGATTCCAACTTACAGCTATTGCTTCCCAGACAAAGAGTGCATAAGCTCACCCGGAGAAGATGACCCATGCACATTGTTCAGCAAAATTCCGTTCCCTGTGGATGAATTTTTCCCACCCGACAATTGCGCTTCGTTTGAGGCGACAACAGATGTTTCTGGCTGTGCCTGTGACTAGAGGCTTAAGTTAGAACTAAAATAGTAAGGGTTCTTTTGTGTGTTATTTTATGAGCTAAGGCTAGAAATGACAACACAGAAGAACCCTTATTTTTTGTTGAAATAACTGTATAATAATGGTATAATACAAATTAAATTATAATCAAAAGAGAAACGACTAAGGAGGAAGACTTAATGATAGTAACAAGTGTGGGAATTATTGATGGCGTAATTGAGGATAAATACGGAAAGTTTGGCGAGCAGTTTAACGAACACGGTATGCCAACTTACTCATTGCCCCTGAAAATCGAAAATGCACCCGAGGGCACAAAGTCATATGCGTTGGTACTCGAGGATAAGGATGCATTCCCTGTTAGCGGTGGATTTTCATGGATACATTGGACAGCTGCAAACATAACTAAAACAGAAATTGCAGAAAACGAAAGCCAAACAACAACTGATTTCGTTCAAGGTGCGAACAGTTGGATGAGTATGCAAGGCGGAAGCCAGAGTAAAGAACTTTCCTCTTTCTACGGAGGAATGGCACCACCAAATGAACCACATATATATGAAGTTCATGTCTATGCATTGGATACAATGTTAGAGCTTGAAAATGGATTTATGTATAATCATTTGTATAGGCAAATGGATGGGCATATACTCGCTCAGTATACACTAAAAGGTTTGTATAGAAGTTAAAAATTAGGGGGCTGTGAAGAATTTCACAGCCCCCTAAGCTTGTCGAAAAACTTCGAACAAGCTATCAAACTTATCCAACTATAGCGAGGGTGTCTCTTGCGATGACAAGTTCCTCGTTTGTGGGAATAACCATTGCTTTCACACGGCTATCCGCAGTGCATATAAAGGCTTCTTTGCCACGAATATTGTTAGCATCTTTGTCTAGGTGACAGCCCAAGTGAGTTAAATACTCGCAAATGCGCTCTCGCATATCAATTGAGTTTTCGCCAATTCCGGCTGTGAAAATTATGCCGTCAACACCTGACATGGCGGCGGTATATGCGCCTATGGTTTTTGCGGCGTTGTAAGCGAAAATGTCAAGTGCAAGACCGGCGCGCTTGTTACCCTTTTTCTCAGCCTCGCCAAGGTCGCGGAAATCACTTGAAACACCGGAAATGCCCAGAACACCTGATTTCTTGTTCAAAATATTGAGCATCTCGTCTATGCTATAATTATACTTGTTCATTAAAAATTGCAAAACGCCATTATCTAAGTCGCCTGAACGAGTGCCCATGGGCATACCTGCAACAGGAGTAAATCCCATAGTGGTATCTATGCTTTTTCCGCAGTCGATTGCGCAAAAAGATGTGCCGTTACCCATGTGGCAAGATATGAGCTTTAGCTCTGCGATATCTCTGCCCATCATCACGGCTGCACGCTCGCTTACATAACGGTGACTAGTTCCGTGGAAGCCATAACGGCGAACTCTGTCGTTTTCATAATATTCATATGGAATTGCATAAATATACGATTTTGCCGGCATAGTTTGGTGATAAGAAGTATCGAAAACTGCAACTTGTGGAACGCCTTTAATCGCTTCTGAGCAAGCTTCTATTCCACTGATGATTGGAGGGCTGTGCAGTGGAGCAAGTGGAACACATCTATGAATTGCAGCCATGGTTTCATCGTTTATCAGCGCGGATTTTGTGAAATCCTCAGCGCCATGTGGCGTGCGGTGTCCAACGGCATCAATCTCAGACATTGAGGAAATAACACCATATTCTTCGCTTGTGAGCTTTTCTATAACAGCCGAAAGTGCCTCGGCATGAGAATTCATAAGGACTTCGGCTTTGTATTCTGATTTACCATTAACTTCGGGCGTGTATGTTAGAACGCCGTCGATTCCAATGCGTTCGCAAAGTCCTTTAGCGAGGACTTTTTCGCCGTCCATATCAAAAAGTTGATATTTAAGTGATGAGCTACCTGCGTTAATAACAAGAATTTTCATTTTTATACCTTTCTCCGATTTATAGCTGTTGTAAAAAAATATAATTTACTATTTTATTATACCAAGATATGAAACAACAAGCAATCTTTTTATATAGCTTAGGGTAATAATTTACAAAATATTCAATTGCTAATTGTATATTTTTAAATTTTGATAGTACAAACAGAATACTTGATATAGCGTAAATCATATGATATAGTTATTAGACTAATTTTGAATTAAAAATTGGAGGTGGAGCTTTGGTCACAATTTTAGCTCGCTTATTCATAAAAGATTACAAAAGCCATAAAACCCCTAGTGTTCGCAGGGCATATGGCATTTTGTGCAGTGTTATTGGAATAATTTTAAATATTTTGCTATTCAGTGGTAAATACGCTGTCGGCGTGATAAGCTCATCGGTTGCGATAACAGCCGATGCATTTAATAACTTAACCGATGCCGCTTCTTCGGTGGTGACCTTGGTTGGTTTTAAAATGTCAGGGAAATTACCGGATAAGGAGCACCCGTTCGGCCACGGGAGAATTGAATATATTTCGGGATTTATAGTTTCGATTGTAATACTTTTGACGGGTTATGAACTTGGAAAAAGCTCTATAGAACGGATGTTCGAGCCAGTGCAACCTGAGGTTTCATTTGTGACAATTGCGGTTTTGATTGCCTCGATTGTGGTCAAAACATATATGTATATATACAACAAATCAGTGGCGAAAAAAACAGCTTCCGATGCGATGAATGCAGTTGCGGTCGACAGCATTTCAGATACGGTTGCAACAACGGTGGTTATACTGTCAATAGCGATTTACAAAATTTGGGGTGTGAATTTAGACGCATTTTGCGGTATTTTGGTGTCAATTTTCATATTAAGGGCAGGATTTATGACAGCGAAAGACACATTAGACCCAGTTTTAGGAAGTGCGCCAGATCCACAATTCGTGCGAGAAATACGAGATATTGTTCTGGAACACGACGCAATTGTGGGTACACATGACCTTGTTGTGCATGATTATGGAGCGGGAAATGTGATGGTAACGCTTCATGCAGAAGTGAGTTCAACTGCCGACTTAATCGAAATTCATGAACAGGTTGACCACATCGAAAAAGAGGTTTTAGAGCGCCTAGGATGTGAAATGCTGGTGCATATCGACCCGATTATTACAGAGTGCGAAGAGACGGCGATGCTATACAGCAGAACTGAGGAATTAATCGCAAAATTAAACCCTGAAATGAGTATGCACGACTTTCGAATAGTGAAAGATGGGGAATTAAACCAACTGATTTTTGATGTTTCTATACCTGTTAGCAAAAAAATGACAAGACAAAAAGCAAAAGAACTAATCGAGCAAAGCGTGCTAGATGAAATGGAAAATTGTACCGCATTTGTCCATATAGACCATAATTTTGACTAATTGAGATTTAAGAATTCTTGAAAAATATCCTCGAGCTTGCACGGAGTTCCATCAGAGTTAGTCTCAAAACACATGCCCTGCGGATAGTTTGCAAGTGGGATATTACTTTCAAAATAGAGTTTTTTGAGATTCTCGATATAACTCCAACAAATTTCGATTTGCTCCCAAGTCGAAAACCAAGTACCGTCCGAGCATATAGCGGCGTATAGAAGTCGCTCATATGCCTCGGGCGTATTCATGTGGAAAACGATATTGCAACTTTGGCAAAAATCCATATTTGCACGTGTTATTTCTTGGCTTTCACCTGGCTCTTTTATGTTAAATTCAAGGTAAACGCCCTCGGTTGGTTGCACTTTGAAAGTCAAACAGTCGGGAGCGACAGAGTCATCGGCGTTTTTGAAAACCACAACAATATTCATCTCACGTTTTGCCATTTTTTTGCCTGTCAAAAGGTAGAAAGGTACACCCTCAAAACGCTCACTATCAACAAAAAGTTTGAGACAAGCGAAGGTCTCAGTTTGAGAATTTACGTCGACACCGTCGGAGTTGCGATACCCGTCATACTGCCCCAAAAGTAGTGCTTTTTTTATGCCAAAATTGTCCACAGGACGGAGCCTCCGCATAGCCTCGGCTTGGCGGTGTTTTATGTCTGATGCGTCACGTGGCTCGTCCATTGCGACTAAACTTAAGATTTGCATGAGGTGATTTTGAACCATATCTTTGAGCGCGCCAGCCTTGTCGTAATAACCTGCACGAGTTTCAACACCAAGTTCCTCGCATGCATAAATTTTCACATGGTCGATGTAATTTTTGTTCCAACACGCCTTGAAAATGCTGTTTTTGAAGCGTATGGCAAGTATGCTTTGCACCATTTCTTTTCCCAAATAATGGTCAATATGGTATATATTTTCAGCTCCAAAACGGTCACTAAGTTTATCACTAAGCTTTTTAGCCTCGTAAAGAGTTTCGCCAAAGGGTTTTTCTATTATGATTTTTGGCTGGCCAATGCAAGGTAGAGAAATTATGCCCTCGCTAATAACATCGAAAAATTGAGGTGCAACAGCATAGTAAATAAGGTTGTCATTTGGTGTCGTTGCACAGAAAAAATTGGCAAGTTCGTGATATTCAGATGGGTTGGTGAAGTCCATTTTTAGGTAACTGAGATTTAAACAAAATTGAGAAAAAACCTCTTCATCAAACTGAGTTCTAATGGAAGTTTTAATCCATTTTTTAGTAATTTCTGCAAAGGTGTCATTGGAGTAATCACGGCGTCCGATGGCGATGATTTTATCCTCGGGGGAGAGTTTTCCGCCTTGGAGTAGCATATATAATGCTGGCATAAGCTTGCGATATGACAGGTCGCCGGTTGCTCCAAAAATGGTAATTGTCTTATGTGTTTTTCCAGTCATGATGCACAGCCCCCTCTCCGTCAATTCGTTCAAATTTATGAGCGCCGAAATAATCTCTTTGTGCGGCGATGAGTTTAGCACCAAGTGTGGGTGAGGCGAGTTGGTCAATATAGGTCAAGGCAGATGTAAAGCAGGGGGTGGGCAGACCAGCTCCCATGGCAGAAGTGGCAATACGACGCAGTTTTGGCAAGTTTTCCTTTAGTATATCTATCATTTTTGGGTGTTTTAAGAAGTTTTTGTCATAATCTCCGTCGTCGAAGATGCTCACTAAATCATCTAAAAGCTCAGCTTGAATAATACAACCTGCTCTAAAAATTTTTGAAATTTCAGATAAATTAAAGTTCTCACCAAAAGCGTCCGAAGCTGTTTTCATCATAGAAAAACCCTGTGCATAAGCGACGATTTTGCATAACATATATGCACCAAACAGGTCGGATTGACTGGAGTTTAAGTCTAAAAATCCACGTTGACTTTCCAGTTCTTTTCCAAAAAAATCACGCTCGATTATGAGCTGAGAGGTGTTTCTGGCATCTACAGAAGCTTGGATAGTTGACACATTTATACCCAGCTCTAAGGCGCTTTGGCATGTCCATTGACCTGTGCCCTTTGCACCGACACGGTCGGCGATATTGTCAATTAAATTTCCATTTTTATTTGGGTCTAACTCATCCAAAACTGCTGTTGAAATTTCAACTAAATAGCTCTTTGCCTCTGTTTTATTCCACTCGGCAAACATCTGTGATATCGCAGAATTCTCCATGCAAAACATCTGCGAAGCCATTAAATATGTCTCGGCAAGAAGTTGCAAATCGGCATATTCTATTCCGTTGTGAACCATCTTTACGAAATGTCCAGATCCTCTCGAACCGATATATGCACAGCAGGGAGCGCCCTCTTTTTTTGCGGAAATTGACTCTAAAAACGGCGAAATTTTTGAATAGGCAAGTGCGTTTCCGCCCACCATAATCGACGGCCCGAGAAGAGCACCTTTTTCGCCTCCTGAAACACCAATTCCAAAGAAAATTATTCCTGTTTTTTCAATTTCTGTCGCGCGTCTTACTGTGTTTTTGTAGTAAGAATTACCACAATCTGCTAAAATATCGCCTTTTTCTAACAAGGGAAGTATAGCTTTAATTTGTTTATCGGTGACATCCCCATCTGGTAACATTAGGATGATTTTTCTTGGTTTTTCCAAACTATCGACAAATTCTTCCAAAGTTTCGGTAGCTATGAAGCTATCGCCGGCTTCGTTTTTTAGCTCTGCGGTAACCTTAAAGGTGCGATTGAATCCTGAAACTTGATATCCTCGGCTGAGGAAATTTTTTGCCAATGCCTTGCCCATTGTCCCCAGTCCGATTACTCCGATTTGACTTTTCATGGGTTATTCTCCTTTCGTAACAATGGAAATTGCTTCGGGGATTTTTGTACTATCAATGAGCGAAACAATTTTTCCATTTTCCAGTTTTAATATACATAAATTGTCACTGTCTCGGTTGACAGCAAGCAAGAATTTGTCCGCAAGAATTGTAAAGTCACGTGGGTGAGCGCCTCCGCTTTTAGCCACTTGAATTTTGCGAGGTATAGTATTTGAAATGTCAAAAATATAGATGCTGTTGTCGCCACGATTTGAAATATATAAATGTTTTTGGTCTAAACTCGTTCGTATTGCGGCACAAGAAATTTCTGTGTTTTTATCTAAAAGAGAAGTTTTGCTGGTAATTTCGAAATTGTTCCTATTTCTCAATAAGGTGAAGATTTCTCCACTAAGCTCGGAAATCACGTACATAATGCTATTGTTTTGTGTAAAAGCACCATGCCTAACCCCCGAGCCAACTGGAAATTGTATATCAGATATTATGGCTAAATTTTCGTCTAAAATAAACATTTTGTCGAGGTTTAAGCAAAATGCGTACAACTGCACTCCGTCGGATATAACTTGATGACAGCCTGCTTTTTTACCAAATTCAACTGTGGATAGATGGCTTAATTTCTCGTTAACAAAGCCTATTTTCGACACATTTCCAGAGTGGAAATTCGAAGTGTAGATATAGCTTCCGTACTTTGAAATATGACAAGAAGCGGAATTTTCGAATTGAATTTCGTCTATTAAATTTCCAGCAAAATCAAAAACAGAAATTCCTGAATTTTCCTCAAACTCGGATATTGAAAATAGATAATTTCCATCCAAGCAGATGTATTTAGGAGATTTAACTTCTGCAAAAACACCTGAGTCAATAATTTTTCCGCTATTCTCATCGAGGGAAAAATTATAAATTCCACGGCTTTTGCCAGTCGTATACGTGCCAATAAATCCATTTAACATAAATGCCTCCTATGCAATCATTGACAATTTATTCTAATTGAATTACAATGAAATTGTCATATACTAGAATTGTGACTAAAGTTTGTGGAAAGGAATGTAATTTATATGAAAGATTTGGTAATAATCGGAGCAGGTCCAGCTGGGCTTTCGGCGGCGGTTTATGCAGTCAGAGCAGGGCTTGACATTGAAATTATAGAGAGTAATTACGTCCCTGGTGGTCAAGTTTTGACGACTTATGAGGTTGATAATTACCTTGGTTTGCCCGGTGTTTCGGGGTTTGACATGGGTCTTATTTTCAAAGGACATGCCGAAAATATGGGAATTGAAATTAAGAATGCATATGTAACTGCAATAGAAAAACATGACAAAACATTCAAAATTTGCTGTGAAACTGAGTGTATTGAGTCAAAAACCGTACTATTAACCACTGGTGCGGAAAACAGAAAATTGGAAATTAACGGCGAAAAAGAATTCTCAGGAAAAGGCGTTTCGTATTGCGCAGCTTGTGACGGCTCGTTCTTCAAGGGTAAGGCGACGGCTGTCGTTGGCGGCAGCTACACAGCGGTCGAGGATGCGATTTATTTAGCGGCACTTTGCACTGATGTCTATATAATTCATCGCCGTGACAAATTACGAGCCGGTGCATTTTTGGAAAAGAAACTTTTTGGGTGTGAAAATGTAAAATTTATTCCTGATACGGTGGTCACTGAAATTCTCGGCGAGGATAAAGTTAGCTCTATTAGTCTGAAAAATATCAAATCCAATGAGACAGAGAGCCTAGAGGTTTCTGGCGTATTTGTCGCAATAGGAACAACTCCGAAAACTGATTTGATTAAAGAATTGGTAGACTTAGATAAAAATGGATATGTAATCGCAGGTGAATCCTGTGAAACTTCGCTTAAGGGACTTTATGTTGCCGGCGACTTGAGAACCAAACCGCTACGCCAAATTATCACAGCAGTTGCCGACGGTGCGAACGCCGCCAGCTCTATTTGGGGCTATTTAATAGGCGAAGGGGATTAGTTCTATTGTAACCTATTTCCAGAACTTGTCAATAGACGATGGAAAAATGCGTAATATATTAATTTATTTTAAAGGTGAATGAAAATGAGCAGAGGAAGTCGGATAACAGTGCGTTTGCTTCAAAAAAATGAATGGGATCGTGTTTTGGAATTATCCACTGCCTCTGCTCAAAAGGACTTTATTGAAAGCTCTCTAAAGTGCCTTAATGATGCAAGAACCAATGCATATGACATGATTTGGAATTTTTATGGAGTTTTTGTCGACGAAACTCTCATCGGATTTGCTATGCATGGCAGACAAAATTTTAAATTTATTCCATATTCTAGGGTGTGGCTTGATAGATTTATGATTGATAAACGATTTCAGGGTAAGGGATATGGCAAAACTGCAATGCGTTTGATTGTTGAAAAGTTGTTTCAAGAATATAGCTGTAACAAAATTTTTCTGTCGGTGATTGAAACGAATTTTGTCGCAATTCAAATGTATGAAAAAATTGGATTTAAAAAGACAAGGTTCAAAGACCCAAATGGTGAAAGGGTCATGAAATGTAAAAAAACAGTGTGAATTTTATTCACACTGCAGCCTGAAGACAAAAGCACCTACTTTATGGTATAATAGAACCATAAGGTAG